>JANPOR010000475.1:0-13241 GCA_031428075.1 Hymenobacter sp.
CAACGGCAGGTTGGTTGTGTAGCCGCCGTAAGAAAACGCCATCACGAACTGCGCTTCGGACCGGAGCTGCACGCGTTCCAGCAACGTGTCGAGGCCCACACCGCGCCACTTAGTGCCGAATTTCGACCATTTTGTGACGCAGTGAATGTCGAGGTTGAAGCCCTGTTGCGGCAGGGCATTGAATTCGTTCCAGCCCCATTTCATTGGGTTATCCACTAATCCTTCGATACGAAACTCCCAGTTAACCAGTGCAATGCGCGGCGTAGGCCCGGCTGTGAGCACCGGAAAATCCTGGGTCTCGTACTGGCCGGGTGGTAGCTTGTGGGGGCCATCGGTGGGGCGCTTGGCGCGGAATCCTTTGTTGACGAAGGGCATAGCGGAAGGAATGGAACAAAGGTTGAACGCAGAAAGCGGGACGAGGTTAGCTTTTCGATGTTCGTCAATCGGTCCGACTAGTTGCGGCCAAGCGCCAGCTGCGCGGCGTGGCCCTCATTTGATCATTTCGCGCCGCTGTACCTTTGCACTGGTTGAGTAGAAAGCGGTTATTCGTGCAACCATTAATTGACTTCCCCCGATGCGTATCTCTTTTGATTGGCTCAAGACTCTCATTCCCACCGATAAATCCGCCACCGAGATTGGGGCCCTACTCACCGGCTCCGGGTTGGAAGTGGAAAGCTTGGAGGAGTTGGAAAGTATCCCTGGCGGGTTACGCGGCGTGGTGCTGGGCACGGTACTCACTTGCGAGAGGCATCCCGACGCCGACAAGCTCAGCCTGACTACCGTGGATGTGGGCGATGGCACCGCCCGCCAAATCGTGTGCGGGGCCCCCAACGTGGCCGCCGGCCAGCGCGTGGTGGTAGCCCTGGAAGGCGCCACACTGCACCCCGTGCAGGGCGAGCCGTTCAAAATCAAGAAAAGCAAAATCCGCGGCGCGGCCTCCGAAGGAATGATTTGTGCCGAGGATGAAATTGGCGTGGGCACCTCGCATGCCGGCATCATGGTGCTCGATACTGACCTGCCCGATGGCACGCCCGCTGCCACCTATTTCGGCCTGGGCACAGATACGGTGTTCGAAATCGGTCTCACGCCCAACCGCGCCGACGCCGCCTCACACTACGGTGTGGCCCGCGAGCTACGAGCCCTGCTGCGTCAGCCCGCCCACCCGCCCGACGTAAGCAGGTTCCAGGCCCCCACCACGGCCGCTGCCGCCGTGGGCGTGATTGTAGAAGATGCTGTTGCCTGCCCGCGCTACGCCGGCTTGCTGCTTGACAATGTGCACGTGGGGCCATCGCCCGAGTGGCTCCAGCGGCGCCTACGCAGCATCGGCTTGGCGCCCATCAACAATGTGGTGGACGTGACCAACTTCGTGCTGCACGAGTTGGGCCAGCCCTTACACGCTTTCGACGCTGACCAGTTGGCGGGCAATAAAATCATCGTGAAGCGCGCCACCGAAGGCGAGAAGTTCGTGACCCTCGACGGAGTAGCACGCACGCTCAAAGCCGAAGACTTGGTGGTGGCCGACGGTACTGGGGCCCCCTTGGCCCTGGCCGGCGTGTTCGGCGGCAAAATTTCGGGTGTGAGCGCCACCACGACCCGCGTGTTTTTGGAAAGTGCCTATTTCGCGCCCGCTGCGGTGCGCCGCACCGGCCAAACCCACGGTCTCAAAACCGATGCGTCGTTCCGCTTTGAGCGCGGCACCGATCCCGATATGGTGCCCGTGGCCCTGCAACGTGCGGCCCTGCTGCTGCAAGAAGTAGCCGGCGCGCGCCCCGCCGCCCCAGTCGTGGACGTGTACCCCGTACCCATTGGGCCCACGGCCGTGCGCCTGCGCCTGCCGCGTGTGGAGCGGCTGGTGGGCCAGTTCATCGAGCCCGCCCGCATCCGGCAGATTTTGAGTGATTTAGAGATTGAAATTAACGCTGAGTACACCGACGAGCAGGGCCAAGAAGAATGGACGCTGGCCGTTCCTTTGCACAAAGTGGACGTGACCCGCGAGGCCGATGTAATCGAGGAAATTTTGCGCATTTATGGCTACAACAACGTGGCCCTGCGGCCCCACAACTCGGCCACCTTCCTGGCCAAATTTCCGAACCCCGACCCCGAAGTGTTGCGCCAGAAAATCGCCGGGCTACTCAGCGGACAGGGCTTTTCGGAGATATTAACCAATTCGGTGGTCAACGCGGCTTACTTTGAGGGCCCTGGCGAAACCAATGAGGCCATTTTGCGCCTGCTCAACCCCAACAGCGGTGAGCTGAATGTGCTGCGCCCCTCGCTGCTGCCCTCGGGCCTCGAAGCCGTGCGCCACAACCTCAACCGCCGCCAGCGCGACCTCAAGCTTTACGAGTTCGGCAAAACCTACCACCGCCGCCTCGACGGCGGTACCGACGAGCGCAACGTGTTGGCTCTCTACCTCACCGGTAATGCTACGGGTGAAACCTGGCAGCATCCGGCTCGCAAAGCTGCTTTTCCCGACCTGGCCGGGGCCGTGGCGCAAGTGCTGGGGGCCCTAGGCCAGGCACAGCCCGGGCAGCAGCCCGCCAGCCACCCGTACTTGGCCGGTGGCCTGGCCCTGCTGGTTCATAACCAGCCGGTGGCCCAGGCGGGGGCCGTGGCTGGGCCCCTGCTCAAGCGCCTCGACGTGGGCCAGCCGGTGTGGTATGCCGAGTTGGACTGGGACAGCCTCGTGCACAAGTACCGCGCCGCCCTCGTGGCCCGCGAGTTGCCCAAGTTCCCAGAAGTGCGCCGCGACCTGAGTCTGGTAGTGGACCAAAGTGTGACCTTCGACCAATTACGCCGCATCGCGCTGCGCACTGAGAAAAAACTCCTGCAAAGCGTAAATGCGTTCGACGTGTACGAGGGGCCCAACTTGGGCGCAGGCAAAAAATCGTATTCCGTGAGCTTCGCTCTGCAGGACTTTTCGCAGACGCTCAGCGAGCAGGCCATCGATCAAATAATGCAGCGGCTCATTGCGCAGTTCGAGCAGCAAGCTGGGGCCCTCATTCGGAAGTAAGTAAGGCGATTGAGTTGGCGCAGTCCTTGCCAAGCCCGTCGCCAAGCGCGAGTGTAAGCCGCGCTGTACCTTGCGTCCCGAAAAAAAACTTACCCCCGTGGCATCGTCCCAACAATTGGCCCAACTCGACCGCCTGGAGCGGCAGGTGACCACCTTAGTGGCTGCCTATCAGCAATTGCGCGAGGAACTGGCCGACGCCAACACCACCGTGCAGCAGCTGCGGGGCGATGTACGCGAGCGGGACCGCCAGCTCAAGAACCGGCAAAACCAGGAAAATATCGTTAAACTTGTGCAAACCATAGCCGGGGAACCCACCCATGCCAACGAACTAAAACAACGCCTCAACGAATACATCCGCGAACTGGATAAGTGCCTTGCCTACTTGAAGGAATAACTCGATTCTTCGACAACTGACCCTTTATGAGCGAGTTAGCTATTAAAATCCGTATTGCCGAACGCGACTACCCCATGCGGGTGGACGTGGCCGACGAAGAGCGCCTGCGCTTGGCCGGCCGCCAATTAGGCGAGCGGCTGCGCGAGTTTCGTGAGCAGTACGGCATCCAGGATAAGCAGGACTTGCTGGCCATGGTGGCCCTGGCCACGATGGCCGACCAACTGAAAGTAAGCAAGGAGAAAGATGGTACCGACGCGGCGCTGACCGAGCGCCTAGCCCGTCTCGACGGGCTGTTATCGGGCGTGGTGCTGGCAGCTTAGCAGCTGATAGCATTGGCACACGTTGGCCCAGACCGGGCGCTGAGGCGGCACTTGCCGCGCGGCGCCAGGCCGGGCAGGGGAGTTTGCCGGTTGTGGTTATTGAACTTTTTCAAAACCATAACTACATGTCTATCATAATAATATACTGTTTGCTGGCCGCCGTGGTCGCCCTTGTGGCGGGCTTGGTGGTGGGCCGGCAGCTGGCCGGCAAAACCCGGCAGGACCTCGAAGGCCAGGCACAAGCCAAGGCCCAGCAAATTTTGCAGGAAGCCGAAGAGAAGGGCAGTCGCATTCGCGACGAGCGCATTCAGCAGTCGAAAGACAAGAACCGCCAGCAGCGCAACGAATTCGAGCAGGAAAGCCGCCGCCTCAAAACCGAGCTTGAGAACGAATTGACCCAGCGCCGCCAAGGTGTGATGGAGCAGGAGCAGAGCATCAAAAAGCTCACCGAAACCACGCAGCGGCAGCTCGAACAACTCCAACGCAAAGAGAAAGAGTTGGAAGTAGCCCGTGAAAAAAACCAGGCCGATACCCAACAGCTGCGCGAAAAAGTCGAAACCCAAGACGAGAGGCGCCGCGCTGCTCACGAAGCGACCTTGGCCGAGCTAAAGCAGAAGGAAGAGGAAGCCGAAGCCCAGCTCCAAACCGTGCAGCGCCAGCTCGAAACCGTGGCAAACCTCACTGCCGCCGAGGCCCGCGAGCAACTCGTGGAATCGCTCAAAAACGAGGCCCAGCTCCAAGCTAACTCTTTTATCAAGGACACGGTAGCGCAGGCTAAGCTCACAGCTACCAAGGACGCCAAAAAGATTGTGCTCGAAACGATCCAGCGCACGGCTTCGGAGCACGCCATCGAGAACTGCGTATCGGTGTTCAACATCGAGAGCGACGATATTAAGGGTAAGATCATTGGCCGTGAAGGGCGCAACATCCGGGCCCTGGAAGCGGCCACGGGCGTGGAAGTGATTGTGGACGATACTCCGGAAGCCATCATTATTTCGGGCTTCGACCCGGTGCGCCGCGAAATAGCCCGCCTCTCTCTGCACCTGTTGGTGAAGGACGGCCGCATTCACCCGGCGCGGGTGGAGGAAATTGTGGCCAAAACGACCAAGAAAATTGAGGAGGAAATCATCGAAATCGGTGAGAAAACTATCATCGACCTTGGTATTCACGGTCTGCACCCCGAGCTGGTGCGCATGGTGGGCCGGATGCGTTTCCGCTCGTCGTACGGCCAGAACCTACTGCAACACAGTCGCGAAGTGGCTAACCTCTGCGCCACAATGGCCGCTGAAATGGGCCTCGACGTGAAGAAAGCCAGGCGCGCCGGCCTGCTGCACGACATCGGCAAGGTGAGCACCGAGGAGCCCGAGTTGCCCCACGCCATTCTGGGCATGGAGATGGCCAAGAAGTACAAGGAACACCCCGACGTGGTGAACGCCATTGGGGCCCACCACGACGAGATGGAGATGACGGCCATGATTTCGCCGCTCGTGCAGGCCTGCGACGCCATTTCGGGCTCGCGCCCCGGCGCCCGGCGCGAAATGATGGAGAGTTACATCAAGCGCCTGAAGCAGCTGGAGGAAACAGCCAGCGCTTTCAAGGGTGTCAATCAGTGCTTTGCCATCCAGGCCGGCCGTGAGCTGCGCGTGATGGTGGACGCCGAAAACGTGACCGACGAGCGCGCTGCCGAGCTGAGCTTCGAGATTTCGCAGAAAATCGAGAAGGAAATGCAGTATCCCGGCCAGATTAAAATCACCGTGATTCGGGAGATGCGTGCCGTGGCCTACGCCAAGTAAGCCGTTTCATTTTGATTTAATAGGAGCCTCCGCAGCGAAAGCTGTAGAGGCTTTTATTATTGTGGCGGTGCGGCCATTGGTGCAACCATAAGTCCGCTTTAATCAATCCGTTTACTAGTATTCATAATTAATTTGCTGCCCGCATGATGCAACGGCTACTAACGAAACTACGATTGTGGCCGGCTTTGTTGCTGGGTCTGGGCTTAACGGGCTGCGCCGTATACATGCCCATGCAGTGCGCCGCACCCACCGTTCACGACAAAAACCAGCTAGAATTGAGCGGCGGATTTTACTTCAATAAACGCTTGGAATTTGGGGCTAATTATTCGCCCGTGCGGCATCTGTTGGTACGGGCCGCCGGGGGCGGCATGGGAGACCGCGCCGATAGCTCGTATTACCGGGGCAGCCAGTACGAAGTGGCGCTGGGCACGTACTGGCCAATTGGCAAGCGGGTGCTGGTGGGGGCTCTGGGTGGTTTTGGACGGGCACACGGCGAAGCCCGCTACAAGGATAGTAATGTGTTCCTTAGCCGTCCGATGCAGTACCAGTTCGATGCCCACTACAACAAAAGCTTTGGCGAGGCCTACGGCACGGTGCAAATTAGCCCTGCCGTTAGCTTAGGCATGGCTTACCGGCTCACCCAAGTGCAATTTACCAGCCTTACGGATCTGGGGCATCCGGTGAACGTCGACCATATGCTCCGCAGCGAACCCATGTTTTTTATGAGAAGCGCGTTTGGCATCAGCCCCAGCGGCGAGCGGCCCGTGTATGTGCAGTTTGGAATCGGGACATCAAAGGCAGTTAACCAGTCGTGGGCTGCCCAAAGCTCCAGGCCGGAAACGGAGGTCTTGCAATCGCGTGCTTACCTTACGCTGGGGCTGGATTTGTCTTTAAACGCGCTGCTCCAGCGTCCTTGACGCCTAGTTGGGACAATGCTTGTTACTTGTTTGCCAATGAAATACTTGTCCTCCGCGTTGGGACTGCTGGCCTTGAGCCTGGCCACTGCCTGCGCTACCAACCCCTACCGTCTTACCAACAAGTCGTACCAGCGGCAGACCAGGGCCCTGACCCGCACCCTGCGGGCCCAACCACCGGTGATTGCGGGGCCCGGCAGCCTACTCCGGGACCCCTATTGGGTGGGCACCACCAATTTCGGCCTGCGCAAGCCCAATCTGGTCGTCATCCACCACACGGCGCAGCACTCGACGGATGAAACCCTGAAAACCTTCACGCTGCCGCGCACGCAGGTGAGTGCGCACTACGTAATTGGGCGCGACGGCCGCACGTTCCACATGCTGAACGACTACCTGCGAGCCTGGCACGGAGGCGTAGCGCGCTGGGGCAACGATAACGACATCAACTCCTCATCCGTCGGTATTGAGTTGGACAACGACGGCATAGAACCCTTTGCCGAACCGCAAATCCAGAGCCTGCTCGTGGTGCTGGCGTACCTGAAAAAGACCTACAGCATCCCGGCCTCCAACTTCATTGGCCACTCCGACATTGCCCCGACCCGCAAGAACGACCCCAGCGTTGCATTTCCTTGGAAACGGTTGGCTGACAACGGATTCGGCTTGTGGTACGACGAAGCAGCGCTAATCGATACAGTCGTGGTGGCCCCGGTGATCAGCGTTTCTCCGCCGCAGTTGCCGCTCATGCCCCCTGACAGTGCCGCCGTTCGGCCCAACCCCGTCGGTACATTCGACCCGCGTGAGGCGCTGCGCATCATCGGCTACGACACCCGTGACTTGAATGCCGCCATCATGGCTTTCAAACGCCACTTTGTGCCGCACGACGTGAATGCCGTGCTGACCGCAGAAGACCGGCGCATTCTGTTCAATCTGTACAAGAAATACCTGTAAGCACTATTTCCCTGGTTTCAATTCTCTAAAGACATTGTTCAGGGACTCGGCCCAGGTGGGGTGGGCGAAAATCATCTCTTGGAGCACTTGATACTTGAGCCGACCGGCCATCGCAATTTCGATCATGGCCATGACCTCAGCCGCGGCAGCCCCCACGATGGTGGCCCCAAGGATGCGGTCGTCGGGGCCCACCAATACCTTCCAAAAGCCTTGAGTCTCGCCGGTCTGCTGGGCGCGGCCGGTGTTAGCCACTGACATCTTGGCCACCCGATAGGGCTGTTTTTTCTCTTGCGCTTGGTCCTCGCTGAGACCGATGCGGGCCACTTGGGGCTCGGTAAAGATGCAGTAGGGTAGGGGCCGTTGCCTGGCCGAGCGACGCTTGCCGTGCAGTAAGGCGTCGCGCACTATCCGGTAGTCGTCGTAGGAGATGTGTGTGAATTGAGGGCCCCCGTGCACGTCGCCCAGCGCGTACACGCCGCGCACATTGGTTTGTAGGTTGTCGTTGACTTGCACGAAGCCTTTCGTGTCGGTGGCGATGCCAGCGAAGCCCAGGCCGAGGTCATCGGTGTTGGGGCGGCGGCCGGTGGCCACCAGCAAGTGGGTGCCGCGCACCCGCCGCTCGCCCTGGGCCGTGTGGGCGGTGAGGGTCACGTGGCCGTCGGGGCCCTGGCTGACGCGGCGCACCTCGGCACCCAGTACGAATTCGACGCCATCAGCCCCGAGGCCGGCTTGCAGGGCCCCACACACATCGTCGTCTTCGCGTTCGAGTAGGTGGGTGCCTTGCTCAATAATCGTGACGCGGCTACCGAAGCGTCGGAACATCTGGCTGAATTCCAGTCCAATGTATCCGCCGCCCAGGATGACTAAGTGTTCGGGCAACTCCTTCAGGTCGAGCAGCTGCGTGGTATTGAGGTACGGTACTTCCGCCAGGCCCGGCACGTCGGGCACGGCCGCCCGGGTACCGGTGTTGATGAAGATAAGGGGCGCCGTTAGGTCACGGGCTTCGTGCGGTGCGTCGTTGGGCGTCACGCGCACAGTGCGGGGCCCGGTGAAAGCCGCGTGGCCCCACAGCAGCGTCACGCCGACTTCGGGCGAGGTCAAATTCTGTTCGATGCCGGCGCGTATGCGGGCCAGCAGCGCGTCTTTGCGGGCTACGGCGGCGGCTAGGTCCACCCGCAAATCGGCCGCGTTGGGAACGGCGGGGGCCGCTACCTCAGGTGCGGTGCGCAGCAGGTGCAGGCGCTCGGCGGTGGCTATTAAAGTTTTGGTGGGAATGCAGCCGTAGTTGATGCAAGAGCCGCCCAGTCGATACTTTTCGATAAGCAAGACCTTGCGGCCAGCCTTCGCCAGGGCCGTGGCGAGGGGATTACCGGCTTGGCCGGACCCGATGATGATGGCATCAAACTTTGTGGAGGCAGGCATAGACGAACGGGTTTGCCCTAACATACGGGTAGGGCCCCGCGGGGGATGAATAACAAACCATTACTTTCGCCGTTGAGGTATGGTGCCACCCAAAAAACTGTTTCGTTTCCTGCTGTCCGCCTTGGTGCGGGGCGGCTTGCCCGTGGGAGCAGCTGGCCTTGCAGGCTGCGCGTCGCTTTACTTTCCGCCGCCGCCCCACGCCCCGCTGCTTACCCAAAAAGGCGAGATGTACGGCAGCGTCAGTACCAACCAGCAAAATAATTTTGCCTTTCAGGGGGCGTACGCCTTCGCCGACCACCTGGCAGCGGCGGGCACATTTTCGTCGCTGCACCGCTTCAAAGGCGACAAAACACAAGGCTTCGACTTTGGCGAGGCCAGCGTGGGCTACTTCACCCGTTTGCCCGACCACCGGGTGCTGGAGGTGTACGCCGGGCTGGGTGGCGGCAGTGCCAGCCGCATCGAGCGGGACAACGAAAACGTGCCCACTCGACGGCTCGACGGCTCGCTATCCAAGCTGTTCGTGCAGGTCAACTACGCTAGCAAAAAGAAAACAAGTCTGCATCTGTTCAATCGGGATTTTCCGTTGAGCTACGGCACGGCCTTGCGCCTGAGCTACATGCAACTCAATAATTTTCGCATCGACGGGCAGGGCCAGGCTTCCATTAGTAACGTCATTTTTGAGCCCGTCACCTTCACGCGGGTGCAACTGGCGGGCCCGTTTCAACTCCAACTAATGAGCGGGCAAGCCATCGGCTTCCACCCCAACGCCTACCTAAAGGCCGCCAACTCGGTTTTCCAATTCGGGCTGATTGTGAGCCTGGGCGGCAGTAACTCGTGGAAACCGGGAACGGAGTAAACCACTGATCAAAAAAGCTGGGGAATGATAATCATTCAACAAACCAATGCTATATATTCAGTTGTGCAAAATTAAACATTGCACAATGTATTGTGGTTCGCTGTTTGAATCCCAGTACGGGTGAGTGCCTCTGCGGGCCTCTTATTGCTTCACTTTCTCCAATTCTCTTACCTGGGGCCCTTTCTCTTTACTTACCTTTTTATTTTTCACGCAACACCATGAGTATTCATCGCTTGTACACGGCCCATGCTAAGGCCACCGGGGGCCGCGACGGCCGCACCATTTCGTCCGACAACGTCATCGACCTGCCCCTGAGCACACCCAAAGAAATGGGCGGCCCAGGCAAAGCCGACACCACCAACCCCGAGCAGCTCTTCGCTGCCGGCTACTCCGCCTGCTTCGACGGGGCTCTGAACTTGGTGGCGCGGCTGAACAAAACCCCCATCACCGGCAGCACCGTGGCCGCTGACGTGAGTTTCGGTAAAGACGGCGAAGCCTTCGGCCTGGCCGTGGACTTGACTGTGAACATCCCCAACATGGATCAGCAGCAGGCCGAAGCCCTGGTGGCTCAGGCCCACCAAGTATGCCCCTATTCACGCGCCACCCGCGGCAACATCGAGGTGAGCCTGACGACCACGACCAACGCGTAGTTTCGGGCTCGCTGATTTCCACAAAAAAGCGGGGGCCCTGGCATGGTCAGGGCCCCCGCTTTTTTGTGGGACAAAAACTGAGGGTGTCATTTATTTTCAAAAAATCTGTTCAGTGGCCGCTTGAACAGGCCGCTGGTAGTGCCCACGTATACCGTATCGCCCAGTTGCTCGATACCGCTGATGGATCCCTGGCCCAAGCCGTCGTTTTTAAGGAAGCGGGCAGTGTAGTTGGGGCCGTTCCAGCGTAAGGTGAATAAATAGTTGCTGCCTGTCTGGCGCGCCACTCCCACCAAACTATCGCCGATGGCGTGGTAGCTCGTAAAATTAAACGCATCCGGCGTGCCGGTAGAGCGCTGCCAGGTTTCGCCATCGTCTTTTGAGGTAAGGATGGAATCGTATTCTTCCACGGCGTATAGTATGCCCTGCCACTTGTAGCAGGCATCCGTTACACTGTAGCCAAACACCTGCTTAGCCGAGCCGTCTTCCCGAATTTTGTACAGTCCTGCGTCACCGCAGTTGGCCAGGAAATAGTCATCGATGGCCACTATCCACCGGATTTGGGGAGGGCCGGGCGGGGTCAGCGGAATGGTAACCACGCGCGACTGTGGCTGGAGTTGCTCGTTCTTTAAGCTAACTTTCGAGAGAATAAACCGCTGGTCTGGAGAGGGCGAGGTGAGCGTGGTGCGGTAGCCAAACAGTAGCACATTGTTGCGGTTAATGGCCCCGAACGGCAGCCACGGCGTCTCGCTCCGCAGAAAGCTAGCCGCCTGCGGGTCGAGCTGCCGCAGGTTGATGAAGCCGTTGAAACTGTTTGTCACGGGTTCCGTCGGCCGGGTAAGCTGAATCAGGGTGTCGCGAACGGGAAAAGCCAAAAAGTCGGCCGAAATTGGTGCTTTTAGGTTCACATCAGCGGGCAAATAAACGGCCGCGGTGAGGTAATAGCCAAAGCGGTTTTTGATGGGCGGGTTCTTCAGCGGGGAAAGAATGCCCAGCATTACCGGGGTTTGCATAAACACGGAATTAGCGTCCTTGCCCGTGTTCAGAATAATCTGGTCCGTGCCGTACAACCGCTTAATTTCCGTCCAGCTGTAGACTTTATCTACTTCCCGTACTACGATTTTCTCCACTTCTTTTTTGCAAGCAGTCATTAAAACCATTGCTGCGACTGTGGAGAATACACGGGTATTGAATTGCACAATAAAAGGTGACTGAAGGGGCACAAAAAAGGTGACTGAAGGGGCACAAGGTAGCCAAAAAAAGCCCCAACTACTGTTGAGGCTTTTTTGCGATTTGGGTGAAGTGCGGCCTACTTCCCGCCCAGCACGCGCAGCATGGTATCGCCGATTTCGGCGGGCGAATCCACGACGTGGATGCCGCACTCGCGCATGATAGCCATTTTGGCGGCTGCGGTGTCGTCGGCACCGCCCACGATGGCCCCGGCGTGGCCCATGCGGCGGCCGGGAGGGGCGGTTTGACCGGCGATGAAGCCCACGACGGGTTTCTTGTTGCCGGTTTCCTTGATCCAGCGGGCGGCTTCGGCTTCCATGCCGCCGCCGATTTCGCCGATCATCACGATGCCTTCGGTGTCGGGGTCGTTCATGAGTAGCTCCACGGCCTGCTTGGTAGTGGTGCCGATGATGGGGTCGCCGCCGATGCCGATGGCTGTGGTTTGGCCCAGGCCGGCTTTGGTGAGCTGGTCCACGGCTTCGTAGGTGAGCGTGCCCGACTTGGAGACGATGCCCACGCGGCCTTTCTGGAAGATGAAGCCGGGCATGATGCCCACCTTGCACTCGCCGGCGGTCATCACGCCGGGGCAGTTCGGCCCGATCATCGTGATTTCGGGGCGGTCCTTGAGGTAATGGCTCACGGCAATCATGTCCTTGGTCGGGATGCCTTCGGTGATGGTCACAATCACCTTGATGCCGGCTTGGGCAGCTTCGAGAATGGCGTCGGCAGCGAAGGCTGGGGGCACGAAAATGATGCTGGTATCGGCACCAGCGCGTTCCACGGCCTCGGCCACGGTATTGAACACGGGACGGCCGAGGTGCTCGGAGCCACCTTTGCCGGGCGTCACGCCGCCCACTACGTTGGTGCCGTACTCCATCATCTGCTGGGCGTGGAACGAACCTTCGGAGCCGGTAAAGCCCTGCACGATAACCTTGGAATTTTTATTGACCAGAACGCTCATTCGGAGGTGTTTTTGGGAAATTGATGAAGTAGGGGAGATGGCCCGGACGGGCAACATTGGTGCAAAAGTAGGTTGGTAGCGCGAACTTTGTAGTTCGCAGTCTTGAACGATTCTTGATGCGCGGGGACGCGAGCTACAAAGTTCGCGCTACAGGCCCTCGCCGCCGGAATCCGTATCTTTGCGACCTCACTACCCATTTCTCCACCCATCATTTTTCGATGTATTTCAACCACGTGATTGAGGCCGTTGGCCGTACGCCTCTTGTTAAGCTCAACAAAGTAACCGACGGGATAAAAGGTACCGTGCTGGCTAAAGTGGAGTATTTCAATCCCGGCAACTCGGTGAAGGACCGCATGGCCATCCGCATGATTGAGGATGCCGAGAAGGCAGGCCTCATCCAACCGGGCGGCACCATCATCGAGGGCACCAGCGGTAATACCGGCATGGGCCTGGCGCTGGCCGCCATCGCCAAAGGCTACAAAACGGTGTTTGTGATGAGCGATAAGCAGAGCAAGGAGAAGCAGGACGTTCTGCGGGCCATGGGGGCTGAAGTCGTGGTGTGCCCCGTGGATGTGGCCCCCGAAGACCCGCGCAGCTACTATTCGGTAGCCCGCCGCCTGAGCCAAGAAACGCCCAATTCGTTCTATCCAAATCAGTACGATAACCTCTCGAACACTGCCTCGCACTACGAAGGCACCGGCCCCGAAATCTGGGAGCAAACCGAGGGCAAAATCACGCACTGGGCC
>JANPOR010000476.1:0-4651 GCA_031428075.1 Hymenobacter sp.
GGATTCTTTCTTGGACTATTCGCCTCCGCAGCGTCAGCGCAAGTAGTTAACCCCGACCCGCAGGGGCTTAAGCAGCGGTTGCGGGGCCAGTACCTCAGCAACGACACGGCCCAGGCCATCATCAATCTTTACAGCCGACGCCAAGCCGGCGGAGCTAGCTGGATGGTAGCCGGGGCCCTGTCGGCCCTGCGCATCGCCACGGCCAGCAACAGCTCCCAAACCGTGGGTAACGGCTACGTGGTGCAAGACAACAGCAGCAACACCGGCGCAGTGTTTTTGGTGGCCACGCCATTCCTGGGCTACGGACTGAGCAAAATACTGCGCTTCAGCAATGGCAACCTCGAACAGGCCCTGACGGCCTACGCCGCCGGCCAGCACTTGCCCAAGTCGCTACGGCGCAAGCTCAAGCCCCGGTTTTTTTCCCAGCCCATCATCAACTACAAACCTGTACCGGTCAAACCGGCCAATTAATTCAGCTATGCCCGCCACTCCGCTGTTTTTCCGTTTACTATTGCCCCTGTTGCTGCTCAGTACCCCGCTGGCCGCGCAGTCCAGCGCCGCGGGCTCTCCGTCGCGGGCCACCAGCGCTGCACCCGCCGACTCCGGGGCCGTGCTGGTGTTCAACAATTGGTATTTGCCGCGCTACGAGGCTATCACCAGCGGGGCCGATACTACGGGGGCCCTGCTGTCGCTGTTTCGCAAGCGTCGTTACGCCGGTTTCCTCTACACGATTCCATTCATCGTGGGCATGTCGCTGGCCTTGCCCTTGTCCAGCACCGACAGCTACGGCCAGCAGCACGTCGCCAGCGAGGCCATTTCGCCGCCCCTGGGCAGCGTCGTTTTAGTGGCCACGGTAGGCGGCTTCATCGCGCACGCCACCAAATTCAACAAAGGCCACCTGCTGGCCGTCGACCATGCCTACGCCGCCGGGCAGCCCATTCCGGCCAAGTACCGCCGCTTGCTCACGCCCCAACACTTTGCCGAAGCGGCATATTTGCGCGAGTCCCTGGGCCAGCAAATGGCTCGCGAGAAAATGGCTGCGCAGCGCGGAGGTAAATAGCGCCGCTGGGTAGCTGACGTCCCGTCTGGGCAGTAATAGCAGCGGTGTCCGTGAGAGGCAAGAATAACGGGTTGCCAAAAATTCGCAAAGCCGCGCTACAGAGTGTACGCAGGGATATGCTACCGGCTGCGAGCGTTCCGACTGCTCCCTGCCCCGGCGCGGCCTAAGGCCGTGGCTGACAAGATGGGAGTAGTGGTTGTTTCCAGGATAATGATGCCGACGCAAGTTTAGTGCAGCCTTACTTGACTCACTAATTATGGTGCGCGGCGCTGCCTCACAAGAAGATGATTCGGTGCGAACAGGCTAGCTGGACAGTTCCGCCCCACCGCTAGCGGTGGGGGCTCCACCGCAAAGCCGGTCATGAGTTACGCTACGCTCGCGACAGCTAAAGGTATAAAGAAATTAAGAATTGTCGGCTTCCATAATTCATATACAAATTATTGATATTATATAAAAATAAATATTTATATTTATACAATATCAACAACTGAAAAAAATGATTCTAATCGTAGGTGCCTCCGGCGTATTAGGCCGAGAGGCTGCCCACCAACTCCTGCGGGCGGGGCACCGGGTGCGGATCCTGACGCGTGTGCCCGCACAAGCAACCGCCTTAGCTGAGGCAGGTGCCGAGGTGGTAGCCGGTGATTTGACGGACGCAACGTCGCTGCAGTCCGCCTTGCGCGGCATTGAGGCGGTGTTGACGGCGGCGCACGGGCTGTTGGGCCGGGGCAAGTACCGCTCCGAGATGGTTGACGATGCTGGCCATAGGGCCCTGATTGACGCCGCCAAGCAGGCCAGCGTGCGGCACTTCATCTACACTTCCGTGCACGGGGCAAGCCCGACGCACCCCATTGACTTTTACCGCACCAAGTACCGCATCGAGCAATACCTCCACCAAAGCGGCATGCCCTACACCATTTTGCGGCCCTCAGCTTTTATGGAGTGGCACGCCCACAACCTTTTGGGGAAAAGTATTCTAGAGAAGGGCAGCGCCATCATTTTTGGGGCAGGAGATAACCCCACCAGCTTCGTGGCCGCTCACGACATTGCGCAGCTACTCCTCCGCATTCTGCCTGACGAGAAAGTCCGCAACCGCATCATCGCCATCGGCGGCCCCACGAACCCGACCAAAAACGAAGTGGCGGCCCTCTACGGCCAGCGGGCGGGCATCACCCCCAAAGTACGGCACCTGCCAATCGGCTTGCTGCGTGTGATGGCCACCGTGCTGCGCCCCTTTCATCCCGGCATCAGCCGGGTGATGCGGATGGGCATTGGGGCCGATAATCAGGACCAAACCCTCGACATGGCCGACACCTTGCGCACATTCCCGCTCACGCTGACCAGCATCGAGGCGTTTGTGGAGGAACAGGTGGCCCGACACAACCGGGCCCGGACCGCTCGCGGTTTCGTTGCTCAGCCTCAAACCGCGTAGCCCATGGCCCTGCAACTGTATGGCCTGTACCTGTTCCTGGCGGTTTATGCCGCCGGCAACATGGTGACGCTGCAAATCCAGCACTACAGCATTTATCCTTTCGTGGGAAAAGAGGCATTCCGGACTTACATGCAAGCCAACAACAAGGCGGCCCTGCTGCCCTCCATCCTACCAGCAATGCTGTTGCTATTGGTGAGCGGGGCCCTGCTGGTTGTACGGCCATCGTTCATGCCAGCGGCAGCCGCTATAGCCTCACTGGTGCTGAACTTGGGGGCCCTCCTTTCCACCGTGGCATGGCAACGCAAGATTCAGGCGCAAATGGCCGTGCGCGGCTACCAGGAAAGCGAGGTGCGCCGCTTGCTGGCCACGAACTGGCTCCGGACCGGCTTGTTTTTGGGGCAGGCCGGCTTAGCACTCGCCGTCACCCTGCGAGCACTGCCCAGCTAAAGATCAGGCATTTTTCCAGGCTGCGACGGGGCCGAACTCATAGGCTATCCTACCGGCACATCACTCTATTCGCGACCAGTGCCACTATATAGGGCACCTTTTGCTGGCATTGTTGTGGGGCCCTCCCCCGCTGGGGCCCACGCGTCCGCAGTAGCAAGCGTTTCGGAAGGGCAGCGCTAATCTATTGTACCTCGGCCCGTGGTAATTCTTCCAGCATCCGCAGCACGGTTTCACCCAGCGGGTCAATCAGCTTTTGGAGCCCTATCCACACAAACTCAAAGTCCGTATCGAAGTAGTGATGCGTCAGTTTATCACGCATTCGGGCAATGTTGGGCCACTGAATTTCAGGATATGCTTTCCGCCACTCGGTTGGCAGGTTTTTAGTCGCCTCGCCGATAATTTCAATGCTCTTCACGATGGCCCGGCTCATGACTTCATCTTCCACTAGCGCCACCAGATTAGGCAGCTTAGCACGGCATCATTGCAGAAACAGCACTTCGTCGCGAATATCCATCAGTCGCTCAAGCGGCAGCGGGGAGGACATATTCGGTGGTGCGTAAAATATGCGGTCCAATGTATTTCGACAACCCCAGCCGCGTCAGCAGTTCCACTTCCCGGCCAAGCAGCTCCTCCAAAAAGTCAACCACCGCGAAAAAACCCTCAAACGTCTTCCGGCCTTCCTGAAAATCCACGAGCAAATCCACGTCGCTCTCCGGCCCGGCCTCGTCGCGCACAAACGAGCCGAACAATCCCAGCTGCGCTACGCCCAGCGCCCGCAGTTGCTCGCGCTGCTCTTGCAGACGCTCGATAACTTCGGCTTAGGTGCGAACTGGTTCCATCAGGCAGGCTACAGGACTAAGGATGCGCAAGATACGGCGGCCTCGGTGCTTGCCTTCCCCCGCCCCGCCGCCGTGGCGGCCGCGGCCGCAGTAGCAGGAGTTTCTCGCGGGCGTGTCCAAGGGCCAGACAGACCGCTAAAGCCGTTTTGGAGCTCACCTGGCTCCTATGCAGGGCAAAAAAGGCCTTTTGGGGCTTCCCTAGGAACTGGGGAGGCTGGCGAAGCGGCTGGGGGGTTGGTTGGGAGTTTGCTTCGGTGCCTTGGTGTGAAAGCATAAATTAAAAGACTGACAAATAATGCTAACTTAATAGGCAATAATAGCGTTGCCTATTCCAATCAATTCAGAAATTTTGTCATAAATTTTTACAGACATAACAAGCATATCCACTCCATTAATTGGATTATATAATCGGTTCAAATGTTGCTGTATACGTGTAACTTCAACCTAAAGCCAAAGCTAATGCGACCAACAGAAAAGTGGCGTAGTGCCCTCATCTCCCGCGTAGTCAATGAGATTGCGCCTTACTTCAAAAAAATGCACTCTGAAGTAATTAACTCATTACTTCAGGAACGCGAACAACTTGCTTCGAATCCAGACAAGCCAGGCTCCCGCTTCAACGTCAGCAAACTTGAAGAAGTAAATGCACACATTCGAACATTCTCTCCTCATCTGATAGAATGGCCGGAGCGTTTTCTAAAAAACCTTTTGTATCACTCCTCATGTTTTAACTCCCAGGAGGAAACAGAAGAGCAAATCAGCAAACGAGTAGAAGGCCAACAAAGGGTATTCCTTCAAATTCTTGCGCAAGGGAACTAAATGGCGAAAAAAGAAGGTCCGAGGCAAAACCTCGGACCTTCTTTTTATAAGAATAGA
>JANPOR010000477.1:0-3018 GCA_031428075.1 Hymenobacter sp.
CTCCAGGGGCCCCAGCGTCACGGGGGCGTCGAGGTAGGCGCGCAGGTCGAGGCCGGCGGCGTGGGGCGTGTGGTATTCGGGCAGCGGGTGGCGCGAGCGTTTGACGACGGGGATGAGCATGGGGCGAAGATAAAAGCCGACCGCTTTCCGTAAGGGCGGGGCCGCCCCTACGCCGTTCGCCGGGGCCGCTCCATCAGGTAAAGCACCGCCACGAAGGCCCCCGCCAGCCCCACGTGCCAGGCGTGGCGGAGGCCCCATCCTGCTACCGGCACCCACCAGCCCAGGGCCACCAGCACCACCGCCAGCACCAGCCACAAACTCAGCCGAACCACCGGGTAGGGCACTGGGAAGTGCCGCTCGCCCAGCCGCCAGCACAGCACGGCCATCATAAAGTAGCAGGCCAGCGTGGCGATGGCCGAGCCCATATAGCCCAGCACCGGAATCAGTAAAAAATTGAGGGCGATGGTGAGCACCGCCCCGCCCGCCCCGATGTAGGTGCCGTAGTACGTCTTATCCGTCAGTTTGAACCACACCGACAGGTTGTAGTACACACCCAAAAACAGGTTGGCCAGCAGCAGCACCGGCACCACGGCCAGCCCCTGCCGGTACTCAGCCCGCCTGAGGAACAGGTCCCCGAAGTCTTCCACGTTCAGGCTGATGACCACGAATATCACCGCGCAGCACAGCGTGAACCACTTCAGTACGAGGGCAAACGTGGCGGGCGAGTTTTTCTCGGTGCTCTGGGCGAAAAAGAACGGTTCGGCTGCGTAGCGAAAAGCCTGGATGACGAGCGACATGAAGATACTCAGCTTGTAGCACGCCCCGTAAATGCCGACCGCCGTGAGGCTGCTTTGGCCAGGATAGAAGCCCGCCGGCAGCCACTTGGGTAGCAAAATACGGTCGAGGGTTTCGTTTACCATGCCCGCCAGGCCCATCAGCATCAGCGGATAGGCGTACTTGAGCAGCGGCCGCAACGGCGCTAAGTTGAGCCGAAACCGGAAATCGAGCAGCTCGGGGCCCAGCAGCAGCAGCGTGAAAGCGCTGGCCGTTAGGTTCGACAGGAACACGTAGCCCACGCCCAGGTTGGGGTCGTAAACGGCGCTGATGGCGGAGTGGCCCCCGCCGGCTTTCAGCAAATACGGGCACAGCACGATGAAGAATAGGTTCAGGGCCACGTTCAGCACGATGCCGGCCATCTTGACGGCGGCAAACTTACGGGCCCGGTTTTCGAGCCGCAGCCGGGCAAACGGAAGGGCCGACATGGCGTCAAGCCCCAGAATCAGGGCCACCCAGTAGGCGTAGCGCTCGTGGCCGGGCCCAATGTCGAGCAGGCCCAGTAGCGGGCGGGCCAGCCCCATCAGCAGGGCCGTGAGTAGCACGCTGCTCACCAACAGCAGGCTCAGGCTGCGGTCGTACAAGGCTTGGCGGTCGGTGCCGGGGCGGTTGGCGAAGCGGAAATACGTGGTTTCCATGCCGTACGTGAATACCACGTTCAGAAACGACACGTAGGCGTAGAGCCCCGTCACTACCCCGTACTCGGCCGCCGCGAACGCGCGGGTATAGAGGGGCACCAACAGGTAGGTTAGCACCCGCCCCACGATGCTGCTCACCCCGTACACCGCCGTTTGGGAGGCCAGCTTTTTGGCAATGCTCATGCTTGCTTTTTACTTGCCTTTGAACACCGCCGGCCGCTTTTCCACAAACGCCTGGGTGCCTTCTTTGAAATCCTCCGTCTGAAAGGCCTTGCCAAACGCGGCGGCTTCCGCGGCGTAGCCGTCCTGGCCGGGGGCATAGCCGGCGTTGACGCTTTCGATGACCAGGCCCAACGCCACGGGGCCCTTGGACAGCATTTTTCCCAGCAACTGGCGACAGAAGTTCAGCAGTTCGGCCGGGGGTACTACGTGGTTCACCAAGCCCAGGCGCAGGGCCTCGTCGGCTCGGATTTGGTCAGCGGTGAGCAGGAACTCCAGGGCCCTCCCTTTACCGATAAGCTGGGGCAGGCGTTGGGTGCCGCCGTAGCCGGGCAGCAGGCCCAGGCCCACCTCGGGCATACCGAAACGGGCGTTTTCCGAGGCCACGCGCAGGTGGCAGGCCATGGCCAGTTCGCATCCACCTCCCAGGGCAAAGCCGTTCACGGCCGCGACAACGGGCTTGGGGCTAGTCTCCAGCAGCGCAAACGCCACCTGGCCCCGCGCTGAAGCGCCCTGGGCTTGGGCGGGCGTGAGGGCAGCCAACTCGGCAATGTCGGCCCCGGCCACAAAAGCCTTCTCCCCGCTGCCCGTGAGCAGAATACCGCGCACCGCCGGGTCGGCTAGGGCCTGGGTGGCGGCGGCGTGCAACTCGCCGATAGTGGCCGCGTTCAGGGCATTGAGCTTGGTGGGACGGTTGACAGTGAGGGTGAGGATGCCAGTGACGGCGTCGAGGTCGTAAAGCAGGTTGTCGAAGGAAGCCATGGCGTAAAGATTAAGCAGTCAGCGTCGCCAAAGGTACGGGGGGCCGCCCCGCGCCCCGCTTCGGTCCCTTTATCCCCGCCCAACGATCCGGCCATTAGCATCCAGCCCCGACAACACAATATATTGATGTCAACTTCCTACATTTACCACCACCGACTGAGCCACGAGCTTTTTCCTCTATATTTCAATTTCTTCTTCCCGTCATGAGTGTTGTTTCCGAATTCAAGGAATTCATTACCAAGGGCAATGTGCTCGACCTCGCGGTGGGCGTCATCATCGGCGCGGCCTTTGGCAAAATAGTCTCTTCGCTCACCGACCACATCATCATGCCCATCGTAGGCCTGGCCTTGGGCAGGGTCGATTTCTCCACCATCGTACTCGGCCCGATGAAGATTGGCCTCTTCCTGAACGCTATTATCAACTTCCTTATCATCGCCTTCATCGTTTTTCTCATTGTGAAAGGCGCCAACAGCGTCAAAAAAGCCCCGGTGGTAGTGGTCGTCGACCCCGGCCCGACCAAAGACCAAGTGCTACTCATGGAAATCCGCGATGCGCTGCGCGCCGG
>JANPOR010000478.1:0-10659 GCA_031428075.1 Hymenobacter sp.
CATTGCTGCCACCGTTCGACTTGCATGTATTAGGCCTGCCGCTAGCGTTCATCCTGAGCCAGGATCAAACTCTCCATTGTAAAAAATCCTGCACCACGGCAAACCGTGGCTGATGTCAAGTGCTAATTCGACTCGTATTGATGAATCTATATCAATTTTACGCTTGTAGAACGTCTGCCTTAATTGCTTAAGCCAAACTTTACCATTTGTCTTTTCCAGTCATTCAAAGAACGTGTGCTACTTCCAATTGAAGTAGCAGTGTAGCCCATCAGCCAGTACTTTCTAAACTCTCTTTCGGTTTGGGAGTGCAAATGTACTATGAAACTCTTAGCTTGTCAAGTAAAATAAAAAAGAATTGATTTTATTTTTTCTCAGTTTTTGTTTTGCTCCTTTTCATGATGAAGCGGGGTGCAAATGTACGACTTTTTTCCCGTTCAGCAAGTAAAAACGAATCTTGATTTTTTACTTGCTAGCCTCTGGTCCTGATTAATGCTAAGCGGGGTGCAAATGTAAGGCAATCTTTCCCGATTAAAAGAAAGTAATTTTCTTTTCGTTGTCTTCCGCTTGCCTTGGTCCGTTCGATTTGGGAGTGCAAAAGTAGCAAGTCGATTCTAGTCATGCAAGACACTTTCAAAATTTCAGTTGATAAGTCTCGCAGCAAAAGTTAGTCAGGGGTAGGATTGCGCTGATAAATATGGAATTAGGCAGCATAAGTTTTTTGACATCGTTCACCTTACTGTTTCCGAAATGAAGAACTCACTGAGGTTAGGGCAGTACTTCCGGGGACGGGTGGACTCATACTGGCGAATGGTACAGCCCAATTGAGCTAAAAAGGGCAGTCCTATCCCTTCGTATTCGTAGGCTCCGTCGTTGATAATACCATCAGAGTTTACATAAATAACGGCGCTTAGTAAAAATTCGGATTGGTGTACCGAGTCGGCGAAGTAAGCCACGTCGGCTAAAAAGCCGTGAGACATACCAACAATGTTGTAGATGTGAAGACCATTTTCAACGGGAATAGTCGAGTTGCGACCGTAGTAAAGGTACTTTTTGTATGCGTCAAAGTAGCGGGGCGGGGCGTAAGGGTGGAAACAAGACTCATGGGGCGTGGCGTGGAGGTAGCGACGAAGAAAGAGATAATCATCGGCGGTGAGGTGGGGGCGCTGAGGGGCAGGTACCGATTCAGGAAAGAGCAGGGTACGAAGCAGATTGCTGACATCGGCCAAGGGTAAGTGGTTGGCAGTAGTGAAATCGTAGGGTTGGTGGACAATACGTTTACCTACTTGGTAAGCACGCCCTTTCAAGACAGGGCCCAAGGGACTGAGATAAGGCGTGAAATTGACGAGGGCAGGCTGTTTATATAAGGTATCGCCGGCAGGACTATGGAAACTAACCGGGTTAGTGTGGCGATTGGCGACTGTGTCGAAGGAAGCAAAGCGGCGGGTGATGCGCGCATTGGGATAGCCTAGTTGAACAAGGCGCTCGTTGAGGGGGCCCTGACCGAGAAACTCGTAAAGGCGGTTATAAGCAGAATTGTCGCTCACGAGCAGCATTCGCTTGATGTAGTTACCTATCGTGGCTGTTTGGTCAGAATCGGTGGGAGCGGCAAAGGGAACCGGGGTTTGGCAACGGAAATCGGCGCCAGTTGCCATAATGGTATGGCGGGTGATGCTGGGCCGATGCAGATCATTCAGCTTTTCGAGGGAAAGCACCACAACTGGTAGTTTGACCAAGCTGGCAGGGTTGAAATACTGACACGGGTTAAGGTGGTAAGTGTGCGGTATGAAATGAGGTCGGTTTTGCGCATCACGCTCAATTTGGGTATATATGATCTGCAACTCATAAGTAGGATTGTCCGCAACGCGTGCCAAGTTAGAGGCCGTGTGGAGCAGAGAATCAAGAAGAGGTGAGTCAACGTCGGTCAACTTTGAGCTTCGATCCTTCTTTTGATGCGGAACAGCGGGGATACGGCAGGCCCAAGCAGTAACGATTGCCGTCAATAAGAGCACTCCTGTTATATAAATTATATAAGTGGAGCCGATGGCGGCAGGCTTGTTTTTCATCAACTTTGAAGAAACAATGGGGGCCGCGGTGATGGCACCACGGCCCCCGTGCGGTGGCTTTTGTTGAAATGTCTGGCTAGTTATTTATTGGTGTGCGGCGGCGGGCCAGCATAAGGTTGGAATCGGTCTGCTGCCAGTTGTAGCCAGTACCGAACGGCAGTGAACGCGGGCGATGCAGGCTATCGGCATATGCAGCGGTTAGCTCGGGCTGATAGTGCTTAGCGAAGAGATTGATAGGCCGGCGATAGGTACCATAATGAGTGAACTGCCAAGTACTGTCAGGAAAGTACTTCATAGCAATACCAGAGTCGTCTTGCAACAGGTAGTTGCTACGCGCTAGCACTAGGTTACGAATTTTAGAAAAGTACGCCTTGTGCATAAGGTAAGTGGCGGACTTTACGTAGGTGGTGAGGGGCCCTAGGGTACGCACGTAGGTCAACAGGGCTGGGTGGGGCGCTAGCTTGGCGTCGCTGATATCAGCGGAGAAGTAGTAAATGGTTTGGATTTGGCCGCTGGGGCTACGTACCTGAATCTCGGTCCCCGGGATATTGGTGCGGCCGCCGGCACGGGTAGTGTCTGCCGCGCCCGCCGCCAACCGTCCCGTGGGAGTGAGTTGCACGGGGCGCACGGCGAGAATCTGGTGGTTGGTGCGGGCGGCGAAAAGCATAATCAGCGGTACGGCCCCGTCTAACTCCACCGATTTTAAGTCAATGGCCATGTCGTTGGTGCGGAAAAAACTAAAATTCAGTACCGACCACAGCGAAGCTTTGATGGCAGGATATAGTTCGGGGTTTTCAAGGGAAACCTGGGCCGGCACGCTACCGACGGGCTCTAGACCCACCATTATATAGGTCTGGCTAGTGGGAAACATTGTGACGACATTGAGAAAATCGGGGCCGCTGAAGGGGTAGAAAATCGTGGAGCTGTGGCGCTGTACCGAATCCAGTTCGCGTCCGGCCCATTTGACCATGCGACTGGTGTGGGTATTGGTATACTTTACCCAGCTTTTGTCTTGGTCTTTGGCAAAAGCCTTATAAGTGGGTTTTTCGGTGAGCGAGGCCAGTTCGGAGTGCGAATGCATGGGCATGCCGGCAAGGTAAGCGGCCACATCTTGCACGTAGTCAGTATTGGTCGGAGCGGCGGCAGCCACTGGATGAGCGGCAAGCGCCGCCGGATCGGTAGAGGCCGGCTTGATAGCGAGTGGAGCCGATGCGGGGGCCTTAGCTGCAATGGCCGTCTCGGTTTTAGTATACGATTCAGAACAAGCCACTAAGGCACACAAGGCGATAGGAAGCAGCCGAAATACGGCGTTGTGGAGCAGCATATCTAAGGAGTGAATACAGGCTGCCCCAACCCCGGGGCCCTGCTTGGAAGCCGCAAGTTACGGGTTTGGTACAGGCCGAGATGGACGGACACGACGGATGGTCGCGGCGTACACTACCAGCCCCCCAGCCAGTGTGAGCAGGCCATAAAGAGATTCGGTGGGCTTATCACGCAGGATGAAAGCGAGCGTCCAGCCACTAAGGCCCAAGAAAATTAGCGGTGTAATCGGGTATCCCCAGGCACGATAAGGGCGCAATAGGTTAGGCTTTTTCCAGCGTAGAACGAACAGGCCCAGCACCGTGAGAAAGGTAAATAAATTCAGCACAAACCCTGCGTATACTAATACTTCCTTGAAGCTAGGCCGGAGAATGAAGACCAGCGTGATGCTAATTTGCAGCAATAGGGCCCGCACGGGGATGCCGTTGCGGCTTTTGGGCGCGAGAAAGCGCAGGGCCGGCAAGTCCTCCCCCATCGTCTGGACAATGCGGGGGCCAGCAAATATCATCGAGCTGATGGTAGACACCAGCAGCGCTGCAATGATGCCCCCCGTGAAACGGCCTGCAGCAGCCCCAAATAGCGAAGTAGCCGCCACAAAACCCACCTCCACCTGACCTTTCAGACCAGCGAGCGGCGTGGAACGGAGGAACACATAATTCAGTCCTATATATAATAAGAGTACCACAGCAGTACCGGCCAGCAGGATGCGCGAAAGGTTACGGCCAGGGTTATGAATTTCGCCGGTGAGATACGCGGCGGCGTTCCAACCCGAGTAGGCATAGCTCACATATACCAAGCTCACGGCAAAAGCGGGACTGAGTACGGCCCGCCAGCCGGCCGAGTCGGGGGCATAGTGCAAGGGCTGCCCCTCCCCTGTCGTCAGCCCGGCCCCAATGAAGGCAAGTAGTACGCCTACTTTCAGGGCAGTCACGATGACTTGCAGGCGACTGCCAACGCGGGTGCTGGTACCGTGAACCAAGGCAAGCCCAAGCACCACGCCTACTCCAAGCAGCATAGCCCCTGTGATGGCAGTGCCCCGCATCAGCACTTGGCCCAGGCCAGGCCATACGCTTTTGGCGTACTCGCCCAAGGCCAGGGCGGCCAGCGCCGTGGGGGCCGCAAAACCAACAGTAGCTGATACCCAGCCTGATAGAAAGCCCAGCGCCGGGTGATAAATCTGCCCTAAGTAATGGTACTCGCCACCCGAACGAGGCATAGCGGCGGCCAACTCGCCGTAGCACACAGCCCCGCAGAGGGCAATGAGACCACCCACCATCCACAGCATCAGCAGCGCAAAGCCACTTTGGATGTCGAGCACCTGAAATCCAAGGCTGGTGAAAACGCCCGTACCCACCATATTGGCCACGACAATGGCCGCACCGGTGAGAAAATTTATTTTATAAGGTTGACTTTGCACGTTGACAAAGGTCAGGCTTTAGACCGGCTAAAACGAAAAACACGCCGAAGCGCGCTTTTCTCTTCAATGCTCGGGGCTGCTTATTGCTGGTCTGAGGCTACTGCTTTGGCCTTTTTATAAAGTGGCACCGTGCTGCATGGCTCACCGTACATGATGCTGCTGGTAACGGGCAATAGCTTTTGCATGATGGCCACGTATGCGAAGGTGGGCACGGGCTTGTCGCCGCAGCCCTTCACCACCACTTTAGCGTCGCGGTATTCCTCGGCGTCGAGGCCAGCAATAGCTTCATGGAATAGGGCTTGCTCCAAGGCCTCCAGGTCGCCGAACACGTAGCGGTGGGCGTGGTTTTGCAGCTTAATGGCGAGCAGCATGTAGGCCCAGGTAGGCACAATGGCATCGGCGGAGCAGACAATAGCCACGTTTCTACCATCGTACTGGGCCCAGTCGTGGGTTTTGATGAACTCGCGAAAATCCTTTTCACGCAGTATCAGGCCGTGGAAGAGGTTGTCCTTAATGTCGTAGAGCACCCGCTCGCCGGGATGGATAAATCCCTCTAGGTTGAGGGTGACGAGGCCGCTGTTGGCGACACGGTTGACGAAAGGCGGTTCCATAATGATAATGCCAGCGGTTAGTTAGTGGTGAACGACGACGGCTTGGGTGTGGTCGTGTACACTTCTTTCAGATAAAACGGCTCGTAATACGCCACATCCTGGAACTCCTGGCGACGAAACATTTCCACCGCCAGGGCCCCCACTGCGACGGCCGAAGGCTCGATACCGAGTAAGAAGCCAACGTTAGACTGTCCAATTACCAGCGGACGGAACTTAGCTGCACCACTACCGAAGCACAACACCCGGCGGTGGGCTAATTGTTCGGCCAGTGCCTCGGGCGTGAGAACGAGCGGCGCGGGGGCCAGCACCTGCTGCCCGTCGTGGGTATAAAGGGCCGTGTACACCTCCATGCGCCGGGCGTCCAGCATAGGGCAAAACAACGTTTCTTCCGCCCCCACCGTGACGGCTGCTACCTGCGCCGCCAGGGCCCCCAGCGTGCTAACCGCTACCAGCGGAATATCTAACGCGAAGCACAAGCCCTTGGCAGCGGCGGCCCCGATGCGCAGCCCGGTATACGAGCCGGGCCCGTCGCTCACGGCCACGGCAGCGAAGTCAGTCAGGGCGTGGCCAGTATTCTCAAGCAACTGCTCTATCAAGATAGTGAGATGCGTGGAATGCGATTTTTCTACCCGCAGTTCGGATTGGCCGATTAGGCGGCCGTCAGTTACATCGTGCAGGGCGATGGAGCAAACGTGTGATGAAGTTTCAAGAGCGAGGATAATCAAGTGTGTCGGACTGAATAGCGTTGTAAACACGATTTAAGCGCGGTTGAACGAACCAAATTCCAATTGGCCAAAACAATAATTGCAACAGTGTACCTGCGTACTGGCTAAACCCAGGCTTTTCCTTAGTTTCAATGGCAACTAGTAAAGCGGCAGGAAACCATAGCAAATGTATTACTGCAAAAAACACATACAACCCAGGAATAGCAGCCAGTCCAGTAAAGATTATTTGCCCATCGAAAAGCATTGTAGCAGCTGCAAACGTTGCTATTACCAATAGAGCACTTGTTAGAAACCAGATAAGACTATATGAAATTTTTCTGGGCAGATACTGATATAATGTGTTGCCTAACAAAATATACCAACCTAAGTACAATACCATGAGTGTAATGGTAATACAACACGATGCTAACGAATCGATTCGCAAGTAATGCTGATTCAAATAGTAAACAGTAGCAAGAAAAAGAAATATTTGCCAATGCTTCACCTTCAATAACCAATTATCCATGCTTTGAAAGGTTGAATAGACAAAAAAGCAGGTCCATTTCTGAGCCTGCTTTTGATTGAATGAGATAATATGCGGCATTCTACTTCGTCCCCGCCGACTTGCGTGCGCTGGCCGCCTGGCCGCTGGGTTTCAGCAGGGCGGCGTAGCGGTTGGGGTCGTTGAGGACGGCCACGGCGGCGAGGATATTGGGGTCGTTGTCGAAGCCAGCCTCGGTACGGCCCTTCTCATAGTAATAGCGCGACACAATTTCCTGCTCCAGAATTTCCTTGATTTCGAGCTTGAAGCGCTGCAAATCGTTGGCCTTATTGACAGTCATTTTGCGGCGCATACCTTCCAGTTCGGTTTTCACGTCCTCGTAGTGCTTTTCTTCTTTCACCTTTTTGCTGAGATCGGTGAGAGCCTTCTCAGAATCGGTACTGTAACTAATATTTTTACCTTGCAGGTAAGTCACGAATTTCTGGTATTCAACATCCGAAAGCTTGAATTCGCGGGCCGGGGCAATGGTGGTGTGCTCAGACCGGAAGCGCGTGGCGTAGTCGAACAAATAGCTTTTCTGGAGCAGCACGCGGGTGACGTCGGCAATTTCGCGGTCGGCCACTTCCACGTCGGGGGCCACACCGCCGCCGTCGTACACGGTGCGGCCGGCCGTAGTTTTAAAGGCCGTGCGTAGCGAGTCGGGGAATTTGCCCAGCGTTCCATCATCGGCGCGGTGGCTATAGTCTATCTCCTGGATGCAACGGCCGCTTGGGATGTAATACTTGGCGGTTGTCACCTTCAACTGTGAGTTGTAGCTCAGGGGCCGAGTGGCTTGCACGAGGCCCTTGCCGAAAGTTCGCTCGCCAACTAGCACAGCGCGGTCGTAATCCTGCAGTACGCCCGACACGATTTCTGAGGCCGAGGCCGAGCGACTGCTCGTGATGATGGCCACCGGAATCTGGGTATCAAGCGGCACATCGAGGGACTTATAGGTCTTATTCCACTCCGTCACCTTGCCCTTTGTGCTCACCACATCCAAGCCTTTGTCGATGAACAGGTTGGAGATATTCACTGCTTCGTTGAGCAGGCCCCCAGGATTGTCGCGGATGTCAAATACGATTTTTTTCGCGCCCTGGGCTTTGAGCCTGGTCACGGCATTGCGCACTTCTTTGCCGGCGTCGACGGTAAAACCGGCGAGTTGGAAATAGCCAACTTCCGGCGAAATCATACCCACATAAGGCACGTTTTCCACCTGAATCTTATCGCGGGTGATGGCCACTTCCACCGGCTTATCCTGACCAAAGCGCGTTACGAGCAGCTTCACCACTGACAGAGCCTGGCCCTTGAGAAGCTTGCTGATATCGGAGTTCGATTTTTTATCGACCACAACGCCGTTGATGTTTAAAATTTCATCGCCCGGCAACAGCCCGGCTTTCTGGGCCGGATAGCCTTCGTAAGCGCTTTGTACCACGGTTTTGCCGTTGCGCTTCACCACTACGGCCCCGATGCCGCCGTACTGCCCGGTGGTCATGGTGCGGAAATCCTCGATGTCGTCCTCTGGGATGTAGTTGGTGTAAGGATCGAGCGACTTGAGCATAGCATCGATTCCTGTCTTCACCAGCTTACCGGGCGTAATCTCGTCCACGTAATAGGTGTTCACCTCGCGGAAAAGCGTGGCGAAAATATCGAGATTCTTCGCAATCTCGAAGTACCGCTCGTTATCGGAGGCAGTGCGAAACGAAAACAACAGCGCGGCACTGCTGAGCGCTAGTCCGGCGAAGATTTTGTGGCGGAAAGTCATGGAGCGGGCAGGCGAAGGGCGAAGCTACGCGGCAGGCGGCAAAGCCGAGGGTGGGGCCGCAGTACTGAGCAAACGGTAGAAGGCGGAATTTAATTTTTTTTCCACCAAACCCAATGCACTTTTTTCTTTTCCGGTATAAATAATGCCCAGCACTGCCACCGGATGGCCCCCGGGATGCTCCAATAACCGGTATTTATTGAGCCGGTAGGCCTCGCGAATGAGGCGCTTGAGGCGGTTACGGTCAAAGGCGCGCTTGAAACTACGCTTGCTTACACTGATGAGCACCTGAGGCGGGGCCGTGGTGGGCCCTGGGCCTGGCAGCCACACGATGCGTAACGGGTAAGCACCAAAAGAGGAACCCTGCTTCCCAAAAAGCTCGTCGATGAGCTTCTTGCGGCACAGATGTTCCTCTTTCGGGAAGGTGTGGCGACGCGCAGACGCGCCATCCGGGGCAGCCCCATTTCCGGCCCCTTCCCGGTGGGGTGGGGTGCCAGACGGGCTGGAATTGTCCATACTAATTACCTGACGGTCTAGCGCTTGTGGCGGCCTTCGTCGGATACGGTGAGGCGCTTGCGGCCTTTGGCGCGGCGGCGGGCCAGCACATTGCGGCCGTTGGCGGATTCCATGCGCTCGCGGAAGCCGTGCTTGTTGCGACGCTTGCGCTGCGAGGGTTGGTAAGTGCGTTTCATGTCAAATCAAGTTTCGAGTTGGGCCGGCAAAGATACGGGGAAGTGTCAAGATTCGCAAGCCCTGGGGTCACATTCGGCCCCGGCCTACTGGCTTGGGGCCAAACGGTTGCGGCAAAGGGCACGGTTTGACTAGCTCCCGGCGCGGCGAATCGCGTATGCATGGGCCCTAGCTTTGCCCATCCAGACAGCCTGCCGCCAACCATGATTCAGTACCGCATCTCCTACCAGAATCCGCTCACGTTTTACTTGCAAGTAGAAATGCGGCTAGCCATACCCGCCGATGCCCCTGCCCCGCTGGCTCTGCAACTGCCCGCTTGGCGGCCGGGGCGTTATGAGTTGCAAAACTTCGCCCGGAAAATTCAGCGGGTAGAAATCAACGACGCGGCCACTGGCCAGTCCCTGCCCTACCGCAAAACCACTAAGGACTGCTGGGAAGTGCTTACTGTGGCGGGCAAAGAGTTAGTCATTAGATACAATTTCTACGCTCATCAAATGGATGCTGGCGGCTCGTGGCTCGATGAAACGCAACTGTACCTCAACCCCGTGCAGTGCTTCATGTACGCCGAGGGGCGTGAACTGGAAGCGTGCGAGCTAACGCTGGTTCTGCCCGACGGCTGGCAGTTGGCCTGCGGCTTGCCCCAAACAGCCTCCAACGTGCTTCAAGCTAAGAACTTCGACCAGTTGGCCGATGCGCCGCTCATCGCCAGTCCCACGCTGGTGCACCACGAGTACACGGCTGGCGGCACGCCTTTTCATGTATGGGTACAGGGCGACGCATTGCTGGATTGGCCGCGCGTACTGACCGATTTTCGGGCGTTTTCGGAGGAGCAGCTGACGTTGTTCGGTGGCTTGCCAGTGGCCGACTATCACTTCCTTAACCAGCTGTTACCCTACAAGCACTACCACGGTGTGGAGCACCACAACTCGACGGTAATTGTGCTGGGACCCGCCGAGTTGATCATGACCGAAGCTCTATACAAGGAGTTTCTGGGCGTAAGTTGCCATGAGCTGTTCCATACCTGGAACATTAAAAGCATTCGGCCCGCCGAGATGCAGCCCTACGATTACGCCCGCGAAAATTACTTCCGCACCTGCTTCGTCGCCGAGGGCATCACCACCTATTACGGCGAATACCTGCTGGCCCGCAGCCGCGTGCGCACTCCAGCCCAATATTTTGACGGGTTGAACACAGTGATGCAACGGCACTTCGCCGACGCGGGTCCCAACAACCTCTCACTGGCCGACGCCAGCGTGGACCTGTGGCTCGACGGCTACAAACCCGGCGTACCCGATCGCAAGGTGTCGGTGTACTACAAGGGGGCCCTGGCGGCGCTGCTGCTCGACCTTACGCTGCGGCAGCTTTCCGGCCACGCCCGCAGCCTCGACGACGTAATGCGGCGGCTGTACGAGGAATTTGGCAAAACCGGTATCGGCTACACAGAAGCCGACTACATCCGCCTGGTAGAAGAAGTGGCCGGCCGCAAGATGGGGGCCTATTTCGAAAAGTTTATCTACGGCGTGGAGCACCTGGCCCCGCCCTTGGACAAGGTAC
>JANPOR010000479.1:0-1585 GCA_031428075.1 Hymenobacter sp.
ATTCTACTTTGGGGCCGGCTTGCCAAATTCCTGCACAGGCTCGTAAGTCATGACCAGTTTGGTGTCGCCAGTGATGATTAGGTCGAGATTGGCCTTGGTGCCGCTGGGGTTAAGCAGCACCGCCGTGGAGCCAGCGGCGAATTTGAACACGCCCGACCGGCCCGGCGCGAGGGTAGCTTTACCAAACGTGCCGCCGCCCAGGGGCCGCTCGCGGATTTCGACGGGCACGGTGCCAACATTTTTAGCTACCACCTTAAACGTGCCGCGCTGGTCGCCACCAAGAATAAACTGTTTGCCCGGCTCGATGAACAAATTCGAATGAATAGTACCGGCAAAGGCCAGCAACGGCAACAGCAGTAGCATTCCGAAAGCCAGAAAGGGAGCACGTACGGCGGCCGGGAGGGGAAAGAAAGTCTTCATGAGTTGAGGTTTAACTAGCTGTTTGGTTGATGCTTGCAAAAATATCCGGCCCGGCCGGGCGTGGATTAGTGTGTTCCCGACGGAGTCAGCGGGTAAACTTGTAGGCGTTGCGCTGAACAAAGGCAGTATCGCCCTCAAGCCGCACCTGCTTGCGCATGGCAAACTGACGCGTACCCAGCAGCACGGTTTTGCGGATGGTGACGGGGTGGTTATTGTCTTGGCCGGGACCTTCGAGCACGAGGCGCAGGAGGTGGTCGGGGAACCACTGCTTGGCTTGCACCGTAAAATCGGTACCATCCCAGCGCAGATGGGTACCGTTGGGAGCCACGATTAGGGTATCGGTCCCGAAGACGTGGGTTTTGTTGGGTTCCTGATAATCGAACTTGAGGATGAGGCAGTCGGCGCGGTTCATTTGGCCGCGCAGGGCAGTATTCAGGGTTACTGTTTGCTGGGTACCGTAGTCGAGGTAGGTCAGGGTCCCCTTCCAATCGTTGGCATTGGCCATCGAGAGGTCGGGGCCGGAAACGCGCGGCGCGACGGCGGCCGGGCTGCTGGGTTGGGCAGCCGCGTAGCCCATGCTCAGGCCAGCACCGTTGCTGATGTTCACGTCGACTTTGGCTTCACGCTGGCCAAGGTTTACTACAATGGCTTTCGAACCCATACCAAAAGCGGCCTTGGTTTGCTGACCGGACTGCAACACCCCCAAGGACATCACCCGACCGTTGGTGGTCCGCTCCTTGATTTCAACTGCCACCGGGCCCACGTTGTGGGCCTCTACCCGGAAGCCCAGTAGCTGCGTGCCGCCCAGCTCAAACTGCTTGCCGACCTCAATTCTCACCTGCGACCGCAGCCCGTTGAGGCCCGTTGGCGAACATGCCAGCAACGGCACGGCCACGACTAACAAGGCGGCCCCTGCGGCAAGGGGTAAGCTACGCAGCAGCTTGGCCAAGGCAGCGGGGCTACGCCGGGCGGCCAGGAAGATGGAGAAGTTTTTCATAACCGAGCGTCCGGGTTGGGTTGGTGGATCGATGCCCCAAAAGTCCTTCGCTCCCACCCCACCCGCGCTCCAACTTACGACTTGGGCCGTCCCAGCTTATGATTTGGGCCGAATGACCTCGCCCGGCGTGCGCCCGGTCAGCTTTTTGAATACCCGGTTGAAGGTGGA
>JANPOR010000480.1:0-3801 GCA_031428075.1 Hymenobacter sp.
TGGCTGCGGTAGCCCGGCGCTACGCCGAAGCTAATCTAGCCCTGCACCCGGAACACGTTCCCGGCAGCGGCCCCTACCAGCTGATAGCATGGGAAAAAGACCACCGCTTACGGTTCCGGCGCAAACAACATTGGTGGGCTGATGCGTTGCGGCCGGCCCCGTTCGTGTTACGGGCAGAGCCGCAAAAGCTTGATTTCTTAATTATTCCAAACGATGCCAGCGCAAGCCTCGCCTTACGCCAGGGCGCGGTCGACCTATATCCGCAGGTACCAGCCCGCGACTTTATGCGCCTACGGGCATCGGCAGCGGCCCGGCAGCAACTGGCTTTTTATACCAATCTTTCCTACGATGTGGTGACGGCGGGCTTCAACACCCGCCGCCCAGCGCTGGCCGACCGCCTCACCCGACAGGCACTGAGCTTGCTTTTTGATTCACGGGCGCTACTGCAAGCAACTCAAATGGGCTTGGGGCAGCGCACGGTGGGCTTGATATACCCCGCCGATACCCGGAACTATGCCGACAGTTTGCCTTTGCTGGTTTATGATACCGGGCGGGCAGCACACCTGCTGCGCCAGGCGGGTTGGCGACGCCGGGCCCCCACCGGCTGGACGCGCCCCGGCCCCGGTGGGAGCCCGCAGCGGCTAGATTCGCTGATAATACGCTACCGGACCGGCGAAACCACATTTGAAACCATCGGGCTACAGTTTCGAGCGGCTGCGGCGAGCTTGGGCATTGGCGTAGAACTGCGCCCTACCGAGGCGAACTCTTTAACACCCGCTCTGCACGCTGGCGATTTTGACTTGTACATCCGTTTGCTCAAGGGGAACCCTTTCATCTTCAATTTTGCCCCTATTCTTCACTCACAGGCCGTGGGTGAGGACAACCTAACCGGGTTCGGAACACCGGCGAGCGACCGCCTCATCGAAGCCGTCGCGGCGGCGGGCTCCCCCAGCCTCAAAGCCCGGCTGCTACGCAAATTTCAGGTAATGATGCGCGATGAGATGCCGCTGGTACCATTATTTTTTCGGCCCAACTGCCTCGCGGCCGACCGCCGCTTGGTTCAATTGTACCCGGGCGGCCTCAAGCCCGGCTACGCCGCCGCCGCCATCAGATGGGCCGCTCCAACAACGGTGGCTGCCCCTTGAGTATGGGATGGTCCCTTCTCCGCCGCGCTGGCCAAGCCTTGTTGGCCGTATGGGCCCTGGCCTCGCTGGTGTTTCTGTTGAGCCGTTGGGGGCCGCCCCCTGACGAAACTCTGGGCTTGACCGACACCGACCGAAGCGTTGGCACCCCAGCCACGCTAAACACGCGCCGACTAGCGCGCAAAGCGGCCCTCTTGCGCCTCGGCCTCGACGGGCCGCTGTTTTATTTTTCCCGGTCCGGACCCGGTCCGGACCCGATGCGATGGCACTGGAACGGCCGGCGCAACCAGTACCACAGGTGGCTCGATGCCGTGTTGCGCGGCGACTTAGGTACGTCGTTTCGCGACGGCCGGCCCGTGGCCGCCCGCTTGGAGACCGCCTTGGCGTGCACGGTGCCCCTCACCGGCACAGCAGCGGCCCTGGCTATTGCCTTGGCCCTAGCCCTGGCCGCGGGATTGGCCCGCAACCCCTGGTGGCGGCAGCCCACCATGGCCCTTCTGGCTGCCTTGCAAGCGCTGCCTTTGTTCGTGTTGGCTACGGGCTCGCTGCTGCTGCTGGCCAACCCCGACGCCCTGAACTGGTTTCCAACCTATGACCAAACCGATTCTGGGAACGTCTTTCCCCCGGTGGACTTATACTTGGTGCTACCCCTAGCCTGCCTTGTGCTGAGCGCCTTGCCCGAATTAACCCTACAGCTGGAAGGGGCCCTGTCGCACGAACTGCGCGCCGACTACGCCACCACCGCACGAGCCAAAGGGCTATCGGCCAAGCAAATCATTCGGGGCCATGCGCTGCGCAACGCCTTGCTGCCGGTGCTGCCGCTGGTGGCCGACCTATTGCCCGCATTGGTAGCGGGTGCCGTGGTGGTGGAAGTTGTATTTTCCTTGCCCGGCATGGGCCGTCTGCTAGCTGAAGCCGCCGCCACCCGCGACTACCCCATGCTGGTGGGTGGGGTGCTATTGGTGGGCCCCGCCCGCCTGCTTGCCCTGCTGCTGGCCGACGCCGGTGCCCATTGGCTTGACCCTCGCGTAGGATGATCCTGTGGCAACCTGATTTTTCGCGGGCCCGCGCTGGTCACTCGCTGGCCTGGGGCTGGCTGGGCTTAGTGTTGGCCTTGGCAGTGCTCGCTCCCCTGCTGCCTCTGCCCTACCCGCCTGCTCAGCCCGACCTCGCGCACTTGGCTGCCCCGCCCTTCGCGGCTGGCACCACTCATTGGCTGGGTACCGACCCACTGGGCCGCGACATGCTGGCCGAGTTAGTATTTGGGGCCCGCACCGCCGTGTTCCTAAGCTTGGTGGCCGCCGTACTGGCAGCTGCCCTTGGGGCTCTTCTTGGCAGTGCCGCGGGCTTCTGGCGAAACGGCGGCCTGCGCCTGCCTTTGCCGGCCGTGCTAGGTCTGCTGGGCGGGGCATGGTGGGCCTTGGCCTTTCCTTGGTCCGGGGCGGGACTAGCCGTGGCCGGGGCAGGCCTGATGGCTACCGCGTTAGCGCGGGGACGGTTCCCTCACCTGCCCGTGCCGCTCGATGCGGCAGTATTGGGCACCACGGCCATGCTGGGCACTGTGCCGCGGCTGGTGCTGGTGGTGGCCCTGGCTGGCACCGTGGCCCTGTCGCCAGCCGGCCTGCTGTCCATACTGGTACTTACGGCTTGGGCTGGGCCGGCCCGCTTGGTGCGAGCCGAGATGCTACGCGTTAAGATCCAGCCGTTTGTGACCGCTGCCTGGGCCCTAGGGCTTCCAGCCGGCCGCGTGTGGCGGCAGGCACTGCCCCATGCCTGCCGGCCGCTGCGGACGGCCCTCCCCCTCAGCCTGGCCGGCTTACTGGCGCTCGAAAGCACGCTCTCTTTTTTGGGGGTGGGGCTACCGCCCGAAGTACCCAGTTGGGGCAACCTGTTGGGCACGGCTCGCCTCGAACCCGGCGCGTGGTGGCTCGTGGTAGGGCCCGGGGGAGCACTGCTGCTGAGTATTCTCGCGCTGCAATACCTGGCCCGCGCCCGGCCCTGAGTCAGCGAGCGCAGAGAAGCAGTTAGCCCGAATACATCGGATGTCACGCCACTCGAATGTCACATCAGCAAGTTTTTTTGCAAGCGTTTTACCCGAGCCAGCGCCATGAAATGAGTATTATACCATTACTCCATATGCGTTTGTTGAATAATTGAGACATTTCTCAAACGCAGAAAATTATTTATTTTATTATTTTTTGGCTTTTTTAAAAGCCAATGCTATGTGAAACAATGTCACAAATACCCGCAAAGTGTCCTATGTTAGACCCAGCCAAAGGCGATAATATTGTACATTCTTAACTGGCTATCCTTTGCACTACGTGCGTCTGCTTATGTGCCCTACTATTACCATGGCATCCATCTTCGAACTAATCCAGCCTACCTCGCCCCCGACGCCCTGGATGCGCCCTTCCTTCAACGGCCGGAAGCTAGTTAGCCCCGCCCCAGACTTTCTAACCCCCGACGGCAATCTTGTACCGCGGGCTATCGGAGAAGCGGCCTTACGCAATTCCAGAGCAATTTTAGTTGGCGACTTGCTAGTGATAGGCATGCCCGACGCCGCCAGTAGAGGCAACTGGTAGCCTTTCAGCGGCCGCTTCATTGTTTTTCCTTCCATTCCACATCACCCATCCAGAGCCCCAAACGTAACGACCCGCCT
>JANPOR010000481.1:0-2408 GCA_031428075.1 Hymenobacter sp.
GGGCCACGTCGACGCTGCGGGCAACGGTGCCGGGCAGCGGCAACGTACGCTACAAGGGCCGGCCGGTTATCACGGCCACTACGCCGGGCTCGGGCCGGGTGATTGACAGCAACTAGAACGGGCTACCACTGTGCTCTGAGCGATGGGGCGGTATGCGTGGCATTAACTAAAACGAGCGGGCCAGATGGTCCGCTCGTTTCGGTTTGGGGTGAAAGTGGGCACTCAGCCGCCCTCGTCACGGCTGTAAATGAGGCCGTTGAGCTTCTTATCCGGGCTGACGGCCACGGCCGCCAGCGGCTCCTTAAAGGTGGGTATAACTAGGTCTTGGCGTGATGTGATGGAGTATGGACCCCATGGGCCTACCTTTCTGGATGCGAACTCCCTTCCGTCTTCTCCGCAATGGCCTCACCACCGTCGTATGCGGGCTGCTGGCCCTGGCCGGCCCCCGGCTTGCGGCGGCCCAAACCACCAACTCGGGTACCGACAAGTTTGCGCAGCTGGAAACGCTGCTGCCCACGCCCAACTCCTACCGCACCGCCAGCGGGGCCCCGGGCAAGGACTACTGGCAACAGCGCGCCGACTACGACATCCACGTTACGCTCGACGACGCCAAGCAGGCCATTACGGGCCGAGAGACCATTACCTACACCAACCGCTCGCCTGACGTGCTGCCCTACCTCTGGGTGCAGCTCGACCAGAACCTCTTCGCGAAAAACTCCATCACCAACGCTACCCGGGTGGGCCAGCTGCAGGACAAGGTGTCTTTCCAGACCCTGGAGGGCCTATTGAGTGATTTCGACGGCGGCTTCAAGATGGAGAGCGTGACCACTAAGGACGGCAAGGCCCTTAAAACGGTGACCAACTACACCATGATGCGCATCGACCTGCCCACGCCCCTGCGGCCCGGCCAGTCCTTCGCCTTTAACGTGAAGTGGCACTACAACATCAATGACGAAACCAAAATGGGCGTTCGCAGCGGCTACGAGTATTTTCCGGAGGACAAAAACTACCTCTACGAAATCGCGCAGTTTTACCCGCGCATGGCCGTGTACTCCGACAACCAGGGCTGGCAGCACAAGCAGTACCTCGGCAGCGGCGAGTTCACCCTGCCCTTCGGCGATTATAAAGTGAGCATCACCGCCCCCGCCGACCACGTGGTGGGCGCCACCGGCACCCTCCAGAACGCGTCGCAGGTGCTCACCGCCACCCAGCAAAAGCGGCTGTTGCAAGCCAAAAGCGCCACGAAGCCCGTGCTCATCGTGCGCCAGGACGAAGCCGTGAAGGCCGAAGGCAACCGCGCTACCGGCACCAAAACCTGGACGTTTGCCGCCAAAAACGTGCGCGACTTCGCCTGGGCCAGCTCGCGCAAGTTCATCTGGGACGCCATGGGCATCCAGCAAAACGGCACGCCCGTGCTGTGCATGAGCTACTACCCCAAGGAGGGCAACCCGCTGTGGGGCAAGTATTCGACCGAAGTGGTGGCCCACACCATCAAGACCTATTCCAAGTTCACCATTCCCTACGCCTACCCGGTGGCCATCTCGGTGCTCGGCCCGGGGGGCGGCATGGAGTACCCTATGATAAGCTTCAATGTCGGCCGGCCCGAGCTGGACGGCACGTATTCGGCCCAGACCAAGTACAACATGATTATGGTGATTATCCACGAAGTGGGGCACAACTTCTTCCCCATGATTGTGAACTCCGACGAGCGGCAGTGGACGTGGATGGACGAGGGATTGAACAGCTTCGTGCAGTTCCTGACCGAGCAGGCGTGGGAGCGCAATTTCCCGTCCCCGTACTTTGGGCCCAGCGTCACGGCCGCCTACATGAAGACCGATAAAAGCCTGCAAACGCCCATTATGACTAACTCGGAGTCGGTGCTGCAATTTTTCAACAACGCGTACGTCAAGCCGGCCACGGCCCTGAACATCCTGCGCGAGACGGTGATGGGCCGCGAGCTGTTCGACCACGCCTTCAAGACCTACGCCCAGCGCTGGGCCTACAAGCACCTCACGCCGGCCGACTTTTTCCGGACCATGGAAGACGCTTCGGCCGTGGACCTGGACTGGTTCTGGCGCGGCTGGTTCTACACCACCGACCACTGCGACATCAGCCTCGAGGGGGTGAAGGCCTACCAAGCGAGCACCGCCGACCCGGCCGTGGAGATGGCCCGCGCCCAGCAGCTGCAGGCCGCCGCCGCGCCGTCCCTCTCGGCCCAGCGCAACGCCACCGACATCCAGAAAACGGTGGTGGACGAGAAGCCCGAGCTGAAGGACTTCTACAATAACTTCGACCCGCTGGCCGTGACGCCGGCCGACCAGCAGCGCTACGCCGCCTACCTGGGCACCCTGGCCCCCGAGCAGCGCCAGCGCCTCGGCGACAGCCGGCACTTCTACGAGCTGAGCCTG
>JANPOR010000482.1:0-5807 GCA_031428075.1 Hymenobacter sp.
GGACGCCAGATGAGGATGACAAGCGGCTTACCTCCCTACCCTTCCCCTAAAAAAGCCGCCCGTAACTTGCGCCGATGCCGCTCTACAACCGCCGCCCCGACCTACCGCCCACGCTGCCCCCACCCCCGCTGGGGCTGGCCGAACTGCTGAGCCGCGTGCGCTTGGCTCTGCACCGCCAGTTTACCGATGCTTACTGGGTGGTGGCCGAAGTGGCCGACCTCACCCGGCCGCGCTTCGCCGGGGCCCACTGCTACCTCACTTTGGCCGAGCAAACCACCGACGAGCGCGGTGTGCCCGCCAAGGCCCAAGCCCGCGCCACGCTCTGGAGCCAGCGCTACCAGCAGCTGGTGCCGGCCTTCGAGGCGCAGACCGGCCAGGCCCTGCGCCCGGGTCTGAAGCTGCTGCTGCGGGTGCAGGTACGCTTCCACGAGCAGTACGGGTTGAGCCTCGACGTGCTGGCCCTCGACCCCAGCTATACCGTGGGCGACCTGGCCCGCCAGCGCCTGCTGGCCCTGCAAAAGCTCGAAGCCAAGGGCTTGCTGGAACGGCAAAAGCGCCTGCCGCTGCCCCAGGCTCCGCAGCGGCTGGCCGTCATCTCCTCCCCTACCGCGGCGGGCTTCCAGGATTTTGTGCGGCAACTGGAAGAAGCACCGTATGACTTTGCCCTCACCTTATTTCCGGCGATGATGCAGGGCGATGAGGCCCCGGCCAGCCTCCGGGCGGCGCTGGATGCGGTGCGGCGCCAGCGGCAAGGGTTTGAAGCGGTGGTGATTATCCGGGGCGGGGGCAGCAAAACCGATTTGCTGGCTTTCGACGACTACGGACTGGCCGCCGCCGTGGGGGCCTTCCCGCTGCCCGTGCTCACGGGCATCGGCCACGAGCGCGACGAGGCCCTGGCCGACCTCACCGCTCACCGCGCCCTGAAAACGCCCACCGCCGTGGCCGCCTTTCTGGTCGACCGCCTGGCGCGGGTCGACGGCCTGCTGCACCACTTCGCCACCGAGCTACGCACCACCGCCAGCCAGCACCTGCGCCAGCACCACGCCCACCTCGACCGCCTCACCGCCGCGAGCCAAGCCGCGGGCCGCCACCACTTGGCCGCCGCCCGCACCGCCCGGCACCAACGCGCCCGCCGGGCCGCCCAGCCCCCCCGCGAGCAACTGCGGCAGTTGGCCCAGCGCCTGGGCCGCTACCGCCAGCAGGTGCCGCGCGCCGCGCGCCAGGCCCTAGCCCACGAGCAGCGCCGCTTGCGCCAGCGGGCCCGGGCGCTGCAGCAGCGCTTCGCCCGCCACCACCAGCGGCGGCGCGAGCACCTGCTGCGCCTGCGCTACCAGTTGGAGCTGGCCACTACCCGCCGCCTGCACCGCGCCGAAACGCAGCTACTGGTAGCCCAGGCCAACACTCCACTTCCGGCAGGGCCCCCACTGGCGGCACCAGCCCGTTCTTAAATTCAATTTTCCTATGCCTTCTCCCATAACCTACGCCCAAGCCCTTACCGAGCTGGAAACCATTCTGCGTGCCCTCGAAACCGACTCCATCGACGTCGATGACCTCACGGCCCGCGTGGAACGCTCGGCCGAGCTCATCCGCCTCTGCCGCCACAAGCTGCGCAACGCCGAAGCCTCCCTCGACCGTGTATTCAATACGTTAGACGAAGACGAAGAGGAACCCGGGAACGAGGCGGACACCGAAGCTGCCAACGAGGAAAATGATGACGAAGATGATGAGACCAGGGAAGACGAGGACGACCACGACCAAGCCGGCGGGGCCGGTAGGCCTAGCCAGCCCAGCTGGCAGTTTTAACGGCGCAGGGGCCCTCACCCCTAGCTTTTGCCGTGCAGCAGGTACTTGGTTTGCTTGAAGCTGTAACCCACCGCCAGCACTAGGCGGCCGGCACTGGCCGGGTGGTCGGTGGCGGCGGTGTACACAGGCAGTTGGACGCTGGCGTTGAGCGATACGTTTTTGTAGTACACGTCGAGGCCGGGGCCCAGCAGGGCGTTGTTCATGGCGTGCTCGCCAATGAGTTGGCCGTCGAGCGTTTCGCCCTTGGTTTTCTCGTAAAAAAACTGGGCCGACGGGTACACTTGCCAGTTTGGACCCAACGAGAGGCGGTAGAACAGGCTGGCGAAGGTGGCCGTGCCCGGGGCCGTGCCGCTGCCGAACCGGTTTTGCGACCCCACCCGGTAGCTACTGTTCACGCTCAACCCGAAGCCGTGGTAGGAGCCGATGTAGTTGGCGTACACGAAGCCGTCGGTGGTGCCGGTGCCCACCTGGTTGAGCAGTGGGTAACGCTCGCCTAGTACATTTTTGCGGCGGAAATCGCCCGTGGGTAGCTTCATCCCGCCACCCACAATAAGCCGGCTCTGCACCCCAGCCGTTTCGATGGCCCGGAGCAGGTGGTAGCCGGCAAAAACCGTCACGTCGCCCAGCCCCGCCGCGTTGAGCTGCTGGCCATTGATTTGCGCGGTGTTCATCACATAAGGCACGAAGACATTCAGCTCGACGCGGCGCGAGAGGAAGTACTTGCCCCGCAGCTCCACCACCCGAAACGCCTCGAAGTCAGTGGGGTCGCCGGTGGCGGCGTCTCGGTAGCCGGTGTCGCCGTTGCGGGGCGCGGAGAAAAACGGGCGCGCGCCCGCCGGAAAGAAGTGCCGCGTCTGGCCAAAGTCCTGGTAGCCGTTGAAGATGCGGTAACGATGCATCAGCGAAAAACCGCTTTGATTGTCGTAAGGCGTGATGCCCATGAAGCAGCCGCAGATATCGCAAGCCCGGCCGGGCAGGGCCCCAACCGTCAACAACAGGCCAAGTAAAATCAGTTTTTTCATGTTCTGAAAGAAACTAGTTGGGCGCATACCCTCTATTCCAATACTGAACGCAACAAACGCATATGCGTTGATCGATTAACGCAGGACTTTGGCCGAATCCAGGGCCACCGTGATGCGCTGGCCGAGCCGCTGCAAGCTAGGTAGCTGCTGCTGCCAGTAAGCATTCACCTGAGCGCGCGGCTGCTGGGTAGAGTCGGGCTCGTGCAGCTGGTGCATCCAGTCCAGCATCTGGCCGTCGGCTTGTTGCAGGGCCCCCACGGCGCGCTTCAGGCGCACGGCTTGCCGCTGGCCGGCGGGCGTAGCGGCGTTGAGCCGGGACAGGGCGGCGGCTAGGCGCTCGCGCTCGGCAACAAGGGCGTCCATGCGGCCCATGGCGGCGTCGTGCAGGCGCATGGCCTGGGCGCGGGGGCCCGCACCGGCGGGGGCGCTCGATGCTCCGCCTTTCATCTCGTGCATGGCGGCCATTTGCTTGTTTTGAGCCATCATGCCTGAGTTGTTTTGCATCATGTTCTGGCCAGCGTCAGCGGCCGGGTCGGTGGGCTCGTCGGGGGCAGAAGACGATTGACAGCCAGTGGCCAGCAGGGCCACTATGCCGCTTAAAAGCAGAATATTTTTCATGCGCAGGTGGACCGGACAATGACCCGGCACACAGGATAACAACTGAACCATCACTTGGGGTAACCACTGCCAAGCCCGCGCTGGGGTTTGGGCAGCTATTCCGCAAATATAGCGGTCCGTGCGGCCCTCGGCCAAGCTGGGCCAGGACTTATCAAGCCAGACCGGACGCGGCCCTTTGCTGAGCCCGGCCCATCTCTGACGGCTCATAATCTGAGCCTATGAAAAAACTTTTGCTCACGGGACTACTGGCCTGCGCGGGCTTCGCGGCCCGGGCCCAGTATTATTTAGATTTCAGCAACTAGCAACTCGCCGTGCCCGACAGGGCGGTGGCGGTGGAGCGGGTGCTGGACGGGCGCGACGGGCACCCGGCCATCGGGTTTGTGTACCGGGGCTTGGGCAACAAGCCAGCTGCTGTGCTGTTCCGCCAAGGCTTGGAGCCCGACTTGACCGCCTTTATGCAAGCCCAGTTGCCGGCCCGGCCCACCGACCGCTCTGTGGTGCTGTGTCTACGGCAGTTGCGCGTGAGCGAAACGCTGGGTAACATCGGCGAAAAAGCCAGTGCTGACCTGGCCGCCGATGTGTATGCCCGCCTGCCTGATGGCTACCACTTCGTGCAGAGCACCGGGGGCCACACCAACGCGCGGGGCCTCGGAACCACCCGGCTTCACGCCGGCCAAGTAGCACTGCTGCTAAGCCAATGTGTGAGCCAACTGGCCCAGGCCGACTGGGCCGCTGCCGCCGCCCGGCCCGCCCGCACCCTGGCCCAACTGCCCACCGACGCCCCGGTCGCGCTGGCGGACGGGGCCCGTCGGGGCCCGGTGCCGCTCATACTGCGCCAGCGGCCGCGCCGGGGCGTGTACCACCGCTTCGAGCAGTTTTTGGCCAACCAGCCCGATACCAGCCTGGTTTTCCAACTGGATACCATCCGGCCCAGTTTCAAAAGCCGGTACGTGAAGGAGCAATGGCGCGGCGTGGCCTGGGTGCGGCCCCTGGCTCCCGATACGGCGGGCCGCCGCCTGCTGGCCCCGGCGTGGGGTTTTTCGGACGGGCAGCAGCTGTTCGTGCAGCACAACAAGCATTTTTTTTCGCTGTTGCGCCAGGGTAGCTTCTTTACGTTTGTGGGCGAAGCACCGCTCGATCGGGAGTACGCCCGGGCCACCAGCGAGGCCCAGGTCCGGGGCAGTCTGATGGGCGTGGCCTCCGTCCGGGCCGAAAACCACACCGGCGAGCCCGCCGCTTACGCCCTCGACATGCGCACCGGCGAACTGGCGTCGTACCCGGGCCTGCGGGCCCCTACTCGCCTCGACACAGCCTATGTGTACGTGTACCGGCCCGTGCAAGACCCCGGCCCAAATGCCGTACAGGTCTTTTTAAACGGCCGCACAGTGGGGCCCTTGCGCCCCGGCGATTACCTGGAGCTGCCCTGGGCCTACTTCGCCAAGCCCTTACAACTGTGCTTGGAAAGCACGGGCGCGGCCGGTTCCTGCCTGTATTTCGTCCCGAACGTGGCCCAGCATAACTACCTGAAATTGACCTCGGCCACCCCCAGCCGCCCTTGGCAGTGGGTACCGTCTGCCCAGGGCGAAGCCGCGCTGGACGAGATGGACAAGCGGCGAAAATAACAGGAACCGCTTGGGGGCCATTGCGCGGCATTTACTGGCATTTTTCCGTCACTGAGTGTCCCGAGCGGCGGTTTCTTTGTGGTTTATACAGGAGCCAGGCATAGCCTTATTTGCTCAGAGCCAGCACCTCTTTACTTGCCGAGTGCGTCCGCCCAGGTTGGTAATGCACGCTACCAAACCAGGGCGAGGAGAAAATAGGAGAAGAAAGTCTTCACATGGAAGCGACTTAGTGAGCTCCACAGGCAAGGGCCCTGGTACGTGGCTGTAGCGTGGGCGCAGCAAGCCCGTCTCCTCTACCCGTCGTCGCAATCATGCAACGCGCGGCTTCGCAGGGCCCACTCTACGGCTTCGAATCCAAAAACAGACAAATACTTATTCGGATATAATTCAGTAATTAGCAACCATATTTGGCCTTGCTTTTTGCTTCGTTGCCATGAATAGATTCCTGACTTTACTGGCGCTGGCCTTCGTGCTGGCGGTTCCCGCTCGCCTCGCGAACGCACAAAACGCGCGGCCCCCAATAATCGACCGCGAACTGCTGTTTGGCGACCCGGAAATTTCGGGCGCGCAACTCTCGCCCGACGGCCGCTTTCTGTCCTTCATCAAGCCCTACCACGGCACGCGCAACGTGTGGGTGAAGGCCCTGGGCGAACCTTTCGACCGGGCCCGGCCCCTGACCAACGACCAGGCCCGGCCGGTGCGCGAATACTTCTGGAGCCGCGACGGCAAGTACCTCTTGTTC
>JANPOR010000483.1:0-3869 GCA_031428075.1 Hymenobacter sp.
TTGATGGGCTTTTTGGTGACGGCGTCGAGCACCTGCCCGCGCACCAGCGTCACGGCCTCCGGCTTGAAAGCAGGAGACAGCGCAATACGGAAAATATCCTTCGAGTTGTTGATGCCGTTGCGCGTCGAGACCAGGTAGGCGTCGTCGCCGGCCGCCGACATGGTGTAGTAGGCGTCAAAGTCGGGCGAGTTCACGGCGCTGCCCAGGTTGCGGGGCGGGCTCCAGTTCGTCCAGGTGTCGTCTAGGCGTTTCGAGTAGAAAATGTCCGATTTCCCGTAGCCGCCGCGGCCTTCGCTGGCGAAGTATAACGTTTTCTCGTCGGCGGCCAGGAAGGGGGCAAAGTCGGCCTTTTTGGTGTTCACGTTGGGCCCCAGGTTGCGCGGACGCGTCCAGGTTACGGGTTGGCCGGGCGCGGCGGGCTTCGGAAAGCTCACGTATAAATCCTGCGAGCCCAGGCCGTCGGTGCGTTCCACGGCCAGAAACAAGGCTTTGCCCGACGTGGAAAGAAAGTAGTCGGCGTGCTCGTCGTCGTTATTGTAGAAGTCCTCGATGTCCACATCAGCCGGGCGCGACCAGCCCCCGGGGCCACGCTCCGACATGCTGGGGCCCTTGGGCTCCAAGCCTTCGGAGGTGTAATGCCCCAGCAGCAGCAAGCGCTGCCCGCTGGCCGACACCGACGCCAGCCCGTTTGGAAAGCCGGCCGTGTTGATGGGGCCCCCCAGATTTTTGGCCGGGCCCCAGGCCTTGGCGCTGGCACTTTGCAGCGTCGAATACCATACGTCCTGCGGGTCGCTCTTGCCCCCGATGTTGCCGGGGTGGTTCTGGCGTGCGAAGTACAGCGTGCGCCCGTCGGGCGATATGACCGGGTGGGTATCTACGACGGAGCTGTTCACGTTGGGCCCCAGGTTCACGAGCGACGAGTCGAAACGGGCCACGCCTTCCGCACCAGCGTCGGCCGCCTTGAAGTCTTTCTTCACCATCGTCTGCATCACGTCGGCCACGCCGATGGCGTCGATCTGGTTCACGCCCTCCACCTTGCCTGTGTTCAGGTGCACCACTGCCCCGACGGTGCGGTAGGCCGGCGTGGCCGGGGGCACCCGCACTTCCAGGGTGCGGTAGGCATCGGGCAGCGGGCCAGGGTTGTCGTTGCGGTACACCTCGTGGTGGACGCCGCGGGTGTCGACCAGCTCAATTTTCGTTACCGCGCCGGGGTTGAAGTTTTCCACCACCGTAATTTGCTGCGCCAGCACCGAGCGGGCGAAGCGTACCTCGATGAACTCGTCGCGGCCCTCTCTCTTCGGAATCCATGCCCTGTCGTTGATTTGGCCTAGCGGCAGCGCATTGGGTGGGCCCAGGGCCTGCTCCGGCGAAAAAGGTTCTTTTCCGGCGGCTTTCTGCGACGACACTTCCACCACCTTGCTGGCCCACAGTGCGTGCTGCGCCAGCGCGGAGGGCCCCGCCAGCGCCGCGGCAGCCGTTAGGATAACACAAAAAGTAGAAATATTCATAACTGTTCAGCGGACAATGCCGCTGCTTGGATAAAAACACGCGAAAGCCACGTATAAATGTCAGACGCGAGAATCCCTACCGCAAAGTAGGTAAAAACTGCGTTTGGGAAACCCTAAGCGGCCCCCTTGGCCCGGCTTTGGGGCCGGACCCGAGTTGGAAACGGTGCCGGGCACGGCGCGTCTACTCCTCCAGCACCAGTTGCTCGGGCAGGTTCAGTAAGTAGTCGCCGTAGCCGCTTTTGCGCAGGGGCAGGGCCAGGGCGCGCAGCTCGTCGGCGGTGATGAAGCCTTGGCGGTAAGCAATCTCCTCGATGGCCCCCACCTTCAGGCCCTGGCGTTGCTCAATCACGCGCACGAATTCGCCGGCCTCCATCAGGCTTTCGAACGTGCCTGTGTCGAGCCAAGCCGTGCCCCGACCCAGGATGCCGACCTTCAGCTTGCCGCGGCGCAGGTATTCCTGGTTCACGTCCGTGATTTCGTACTCGCCGCGCGGGCTGATTTTCAGGTTGCGGGCGATTTCCACCACGTCGTTGTCGTAGAAGTACAGGCCCGGCACGGCGTAGTTGCTCTTGGGCTTGGCCGGCTTCTCCTCAATGCTCAAGGCCTTCTTATGCTCGTCGAATTCCACCACGCCGTAGCGCTCGGGGTCGTGCACGTGATAAGCGTACACCACGCCGCCTTGGGGGTTGCTGTTCGATTTGAGCAATTCCTCTAGGCCTGCGCCGTAAAAGATGTTGTCGCCCAGCACGAGGGCTACCGCGTCTGAGCCGATGAAGTCGGCCCCCAGCACGAAGGCCTGCGCCAGCCCGTTGGGTACTTCTTGCACCACGTACTGAAAGTCACAGCCCAGGCTTTTGCCATCGCCGAGCAGCTTTTGAAACTGTGCCTGGTCGTGCGGCGTGGTGATAATGAGCACTTCCCGGATGCCTGCCATCAGCAGGATACTTAATGGGTAGTAAATCATCGGCTTGTCGTAAACCGGCATGAGCTGCTTGCTCACGGCCAAAGTCAGCGGGTGCAAGCGGGTGCCGGAGCCGCCGGCGAGAATAATACCTTTCATAGCACGAGGTTTCGCAAGGTTAAAAGAGGTTTCACAAGGTTTTCTTAATTAGGGCTCAGAACGGGCTTTATTGGCTCTGCGAGGCCTTGCACAACCGCGCGAAACCTGGCGCTCAATTTCGTTCGGCGATAAACACTTGGTTGGCTTTGAACCAGTCCAAGGTTTGCCGCAGACCTTCGCGGATGCGGATCTGGGGCGCGTAGCCGAGCAAATTGCCAGCTTTGGAGATATCGGCCAGCGAGTCCCGGATATCGCCTGCCCGGTCGGGGCCAAAGTTGGGAGCCAGCGTCGAGCCGGCTTCCTCGCGCAGGATGTCGTACATCTGCACCAGCGAAGTGCGGTCGCCCACGGCGATGTTGTACACTTGGTTGAGGGCCCCCGGAGCGGCGGTCAGCGCGGCGCGGATGTTGGCCTGCACGCAGTTTTCCACGAAGGTAAAGTCGCGGGTCTGGCCGCCGTCGCCGTTGAGCGTGGGGGCCTGGTTTTGCAGGATGGCGTCGATAAAAAGCGGGATTACCGCCGCGTAAGCCCCGCCGGGGTCCTGGCGGGGCCCAAAGATGTTGAAGTAGCGCAGGCCGATGATTTCCATGCCGTAGGTGCGGGCAAATACGTCGGCGTACAACTCGTTGGCGTACTTCGTGACGGCGTAGGGCGAGAGCGGCTTGCCGATGCGGTCTTCTACCTTGGGCAGGCCGGGGTGGTCGCCGTAGGTCGAGGACGAGGCCGCGTACACGAAGCGCTTCACGCCCGCGTCTTTGGCTGCTGCCAGTACCTGCACGAAGCCGCCCACGTTCACGTCGTTGGTCAGCACCGGGTCCTTAATGGAGCGCGGCACCGAGCCCAGGGCCGCCTGGTGCAGCACCACGTTGATGCCAGCGCAAGCCGCGGCGCAGGTATCGGCATTGCGGATGTCGCCGTCCACGATTTCCAGGGCCGGGTCGCTCTCAAACAGCGCCAGATTTTTGCGGAAGCCGTTAGAGTAGTTATCCAGGGTCCGCACTTTTTTGGCGCCGTATTTCAGCAGGTACTCAACCAGGTTGGAACCGATAAAGCCAGCCCCGCCGGTCACGAGAAAAGCAGTTTCCGACAGCGGTTGGTCGTGGAAAGGGGTGTCGTACATAGTCTTTTGGCGTTGCGCTCTCAATGGCCGACGGTTCTAGCGCCCGCCGTATTGCCGCTGGTTGTAGTCATGGTAGGCACCGCTGGTTACGTTGGTCAGCCATTCTTCATTGGCCAAGTACCAATCTACGGTTTCGGCCAGGCCCTGCTCGAAGGTGACAGACGGTTTCCAGCCCAGCTCG
>JANPOR010000484.1:0-5921 GCA_031428075.1 Hymenobacter sp.
ACCGACATTGAACAACAACTGCCCGGCCAACTCGATTTTCGGGTGGCCGAAACGCCCGTGTTTGTGCCCGCTGAACTACGCGGAAAATTAATAGCCGCAGGCGAGAACATCATTGACGTTATTGCGCAGCCCGATTTCAAGGCACGCACTGAGGCGGCTATTCCGCCCAGCCAGCGCGTGCCGAACGAAGACGAGCGACCTGAATTCCTGACGTTCGACTTTGCCGTGTGCCGCAATTCGCAGGGCGACTTAGAACCCCAGTTGATTGAGCTTCAAGGATTCCCTTCGCTTTATGCGTTCCAGGTTTGGCTGCCTGCGGTGTTCCGCCAGCACTATCCTATTGCCGGTGGAGTATCGCCGTTTCTGACCGTGCCCGACGCAGACGCTTACCACGCGCAGATGCGCAAATTAATTGTAGGCGATGCCGATTCGGAAAATGTTATTTTACTCGAGTTATTTCCAAGGCAACAAAAAACCCGAATTGATTTTGTGCTTTCGGAAAAAGCCTGGGGAATCACCACGGTTAATTTAATTGATATTCGTAAGAGAGGCAGACAATTATTTTATGAAAAAGATGGACGCGAAATTTTGATCAAGCGCATTTATAATCGAATAATTTTTGATGAATTAGCGCGCCATCCAAACTTAAAAACCGAATTTAATTTAACCGATGACGTGGACGTGGCGTGGGTGGGCCACCCGAACTGGTTTTTCCGCGTCAGCAAGTTTACGCTGCCGCTGCTGCACGGTCCCTTCGTGCCACCGAGCCACTATGTGAGTGAACTCACAACCTACCCGGCCGATTTGGAGAACTACGTATTGAAACCGCTGTACTCGTTTGCGGGGGCAGGAGTAAAGCTTGATTTTACCGCTGCCGATCTTGACACCCTACCGAACAAGCAGCATTACCTGCTGCAGCGCAAAGTGGCCTACGCGCCCGTCGTGCAATCTCCTGACGGGCTGGTGAAATGCGAGATACGCCTGTTGTACGCGTGGCAGCGCGACGAGGCTCGCCCGCGGCTGCTCACCGGCCTTGCGCGCCTGAGCCGCGGGGCCATGATTGGCGTCGATTTTAACAAGGATAAGGACTGGGTAGGCGGCACCACCCCACTGTTCGAACAGGCCGGGCCAACGGCGTAGGAACATATGGGAGCAGTTGCGCGTATGCCGAATTTTCCGCTCTACCAACCTTTCCCCCATGTCCAGCCTCGCCGAAAAGGGCCTTCACATCTCCAAAAACGCTATTTTTAGATTATTCGTTGGGCAGGCCACCAAACTACTGGGGCGGCCGTTCAGGGTGGCGACGGTGCTGAACGAGGTGGCCACCAAGCTTGCCGACGAGAAAAGCAAGGACAGTAAATTTCAGCAACTCTTCGACGTGGCCCTGACGCTGGTTCGGCTCGTGCGCCGCTACGCCAGCGGCGAGTACCGCCAGATTCCCACCGGTACACTTATAACGGGGCTAGCGGTGCTGCTCTACGTGCTTTCACCGATTGATATAATTCCTGACTTCATTCCGGTTGTTGGCTTTTTAGACGATCTGGCTCTCATTAGCTGGTTCGTGGGTAAGTTTCAGGGCGAAATCATCAAATTTCGGGATTGGGAGAACGCCCAGACCGGGGCCCCTAGACCGGACACAGCTGCTGAGCCGGCCCGGGGCGACAAAGCCCTACCCAGCGTGGCCGAACTAGGGCACTCGTAGGTCCCGCCGGGCCGTACTTTATAGTGCCAACGCGGTGCTTATCACTGAGCCGCATGCGAGTTCGCTATGCCTACGTTCGCTGTTACCATCTTGCTGCCTGACATTTACGAAGAGAGTTTTTTAGCGCTCATCCCTCAGCATCGTTCGCTCATCAACTGCTTGTTGTCGGAGAGAGTGATTGAAACGTATGCAATAAGCGCCGAGCGCCGAGCGCCGCCGCGGCTGGGTCAACGGCGACGACACGTGGGTCGTGCGGGCCGTAGTGGAGCAATTTCCACTGTACCGCTATTTCCACGGCATTGAAATTGATAAGTTTTTCATTTTCGACACCGTGGCCACCCGATTTCCACGCATCAGCTCGAACTGGAACGGGTTATACAGGACCCCAGCGCGCCGTTTTATTTACTTTTTTTACGTTAATGAATTTTTCGTTTGCCCGCCGTTTTGGCTTTTTCGCTTTTATTGTTTTGGTTTCGGGTTGGCTGCTGACGGCCGGCCGGCCGGCCGGGGCCCCGACCATCAGTACCGAGCAATTGGTTACCTACATGAGCAGTGCCATCGACAACTTGCGCTACCTGCGCTGCTCGGTGAAAGCCCAGGAGCGCATCGGCCACGAAATAAAGACGTCGAGCAGTGCTATGAAACTTACTTTTAAACCGTTGCAGGTTTACTTAAAAGACAACAAAAACGTGGAAGTGCTGTGGGTGACGGGCCAGAACGGCGGCGATGCCTGGGTATACCCGGCCAGCTTTCCCTACGTCACGCTCAGCCTCAACCCTTTTGGCTCGCTGATGCGCAAGGGCCAGCATCACACGGTGTTGCAGGCCGGGTTCGGCACCATTGCTGGCTTGCTGCACCCTAACGCGCTGTACCACGATGCCACCTTCAGCCGAACGTTCCGCTACGTTGGCGACACGACGGTGCTAAGCCGCCCCTGCTTTGTGCTGCGGTCCGACTTCCCGCAGTTTCGCTACGTGGCCTATCGCGCCGCCAAAAACGAAACCGTGGCCACCGTAGCCGAACGTTTCGGCTGTGGCGAGTACCGCGTGCTAGAGCGCAACAATCTTAGCCCCGGTGATGCGGTACCCGAGGGCAAGGTCGTGCAGGTGCCCAATGGCTATGGCCGCCGCACCATTTTATGCATCGACGCCAAAACCTACTTGCCTATCGTGGTCGACGTGCGCGACGACCGAGGCCTGTTCGAGAAATTTGAATTTTACAACGTCGTACCTAACCAGCCTATTCCGCTGGAAGAATTTACCAAGTCTTGCAAGGACTATAAACTGTAAAGCAACCGATTACGGGTTAGATATTGTGAATATATACAACGGCTATCAAAGGGGTCGGCTCGGATAATAGAAAACGCAGCCCATTGGGCGACAGCCGGCCATAAGAAGTCGTTTTAACTGTTCGCAACTTATGCTACTCTGCAGTTCGTTTACCGCAAGCAATACGCGACCGCACCTCTGGATGCAGCGGGGCGCGAGGTATAGGTGGAGCAAAATCCGCGCAGCCGTTAGCTCTTAAGCAGCAAAATCATGCTGTCCAATAGCTACTTTGCTAGTACTGGCCATCATCACCGACCTGGACGTGCTAACCCAATGCGAACCGACCGCGGCCCCTTAAAGTGTAGTTCGGAATCCAAAACCTGTGGCTATAAAGTTTAGCGACGCATCGTTTTTTCAATTTGGTCCCACATCTCGGGTGTGAGGGCCCCCAGCTTATTGAACTCGCCGGCCCCGTTGAGCCATTCGCCGCCGTCGATGGTTACGACTTCGCCGTTGATGTAGGCAGAAAAATCTGAAACGAGGTAGGCTGCTAAGTTGGCCAGCTCCTGGTACTGGCCCACACGCTTGAGAGGCACGCTGGCGGCTGGGTCCAGCTGACTGGCTAGCGGCTCGGGAAAGAGGCGGCTCCAAGCGCCTTCCGTCGGGAAGGGCCCTGGCGCGATGGCATTGCTGCGGATGCCGTACTTAGCCCACTCCACAGCCAGCGAGCGGGTAATGGCCAGCACTCCGGCCTTGGCCGCGGCCGAGGGAACCACGAAAGCCGACCCGACCGAAGCGTAGGTGGTGACGATGTTGAGGATGGTACCGGGCTTTTTGTCGGCAATCCAGCGCTTGCCCACGGCCAGCGTGCAATTGTAGGAGCCGCGCAGCACGATATCAACAATCACGTCGAAAGCTTTGTGGCTCAGGCGCTCGGTGGGCGAAATAAAGTTACCGGCCGCGTTGTTCAGCAGCACGTCGACGCCGCCAAACTCGGCGATGGTTTGATCGAGCATGTTTTCCACCTCGTCATACTTGCGTACGTCGCAGGCCACGGCCAGCACCCGGCCGCCGGTTTGCGCGCGCAACTCGGCCGCGGTGGCTTTCAGCACCTCGATCTTGCGACTGGTGATGGTAACACAAGCCCCCAATTGCAGGAAATAGGTGGTCATGGCACGTCCCAGCCCGGTGCCGCCGCCGGTCACGACGATGGTTTTGCCAGCCAGGGCCTGGTCGCGGAGCATGGGTTGGGCGAAGAGTATATTCATAAATTTAGCCTGAATTTGAGTAGGTTGATGGTTGCCCGAAGGTACGCTGCGTCCCGGGATGGCTCAGGTGATAAATTTTTATTAGCTGAGTCATATATTACTACTGATTTATGTTGCAGCTTTGCTTCGTATGGCTGAGCTTCACAATAGTCTTCCCCTTATGAATTCGGTTTCCACCCCTGCATCACCCGAATTGCCGGTCGTGGCCATCTTGGGGTGCGGCTGGCTGGGCACGGCCATGGCGCGGCACCTGCTGGCCGCCGGATACCCCGTCCTGGGCACCACCACTACGCCGGCGCAGGTGGCAGTGCTAACCGAGATGGGCGTGCGCTCGCACCTGCTGCAGTTGGGCGCTGACTTTGGGCCGCCCGCTGAGGAGGTATTGCACGATCTACTGCGCGTTGCCGACGTACTCGTGCTGAACGTGCCGCCTCGTGCCGCAGCTGCTGGCACCTACCCTACCCTGCTGCGTCCCGTGCACCGGGCCGTGGCGGCGGCCGGTATCGGGCGCGTGCTGTTCGTGAGCTCCACCAGCGTGTACCCTAATGAGCCACGGGCCATGCGCGAGGCCGACGCCCTCAGCAACCGCGATGCAGCTTCCGACGTGCTGCGTGCCGAGGGCCACTTCGTGCCGCGTTACCGCCAGTGGCAAAGTACGGTGGTGCGCCTGGGCGGCCTCATCGGGCCGGACCGGGCCCCGGGGCATTTCCTGGCCGGCCGCCAGGATTTAGCTCAGGGCAACGCCCCCGTCAACCTACTGCACCTGACCGACGCGGTGGGCGTGCTGGCAGCCATTATCCAGCACGAGGCCTGGGGCCATACCTTCAATGTAACAGCGGCCGAACACCCGCTGCGGCGCGATTTTTACCCCGCCGCCGCCCGCTACATGGATCTAAAGCCCCCCACTTTCCGCCCCGAAACAGGCCTCACGGGCAAAACCATCGACAGCAGCTTAGTGCGCCGCACGGTGCCCTACACGTTCCAGCACGACGACGTGCTCGCCGCCTTACCGCACTGCTGACGGACGGCCCCGCGCCGGGGCGTAAATTTGGGGCGTGAATAATCCTTCTTCTACTGCTTCAACCGTGGCTATACTGGGCGGCGGAGCAGCCGGTTTTTTTGGGGCCATCGCCTGCGCCGAGGCTAACCCAGGCCTGCGGGTACTGCTACTGGAGAAGACCGGCAAGCTACTGGGCAAGGTGCGCGTATCGGGCGGGGGCCGCTGCAACGTGACGCACGCCTGCGACTCGGCTGCCCAACTCGTGGCCCACTACCCGCGCGGCGGCCGGCCGCTCAAAGCCGCGTTCCAGCGGTTCGGGGTGCCCGATACCGTGGCGTGGTTTGCCCGGCACGGCGTGGCCCTCAAGACCGAAGCCGACGGCCGCATGTTCCCCACCACAGACAGTAGTGAAACCATCGCCCGGGCTCTCGAAGAGGCCGCCCGCCAAGCTGGTGCACAGATTTATACCAATACCGCCGTTGAAGAAATCGCGCCGCAAGTTGGAGGCGGGTTTCAATTGCGGCTCGCCGGCATGGGACGCCCAGCCTCCACGCTGGAGGTTAAGCGCCTGCTGGTAGCCACCGGCGGCCAGCCTAAAAGCGCCCAGTACGACTGGCTACGACCTTTGGGCCACGCTGTGACCGAGCCTGTGCCTTCGCTGTTCACCTTCAACGTGCCCGATT
>JANPOR010000485.1:0-8784 GCA_031428075.1 Hymenobacter sp.
CGGCTGGGCCGACTACACGCCGGCGCTGCCCGAAGGAATCCATTCGGTGCAGGTGTGGTTCTCGACCGATGTTTTCGGCGATTTGCACGTAGAAGTAGAAGACGCCATCGTGGGCCACGACCAACGCGTGCGCATCCCGCGCTCGGACGAGGACGACTATTCCGATGCTGCCATCCAGGCCCGACAGCGGTTTGCCGAGCAGTTTGCGCAGCAGAAATTCACGCACCTCAAGCACTACTCCTTCGACGCCCACGCGCTGCAAGGCAACTGCGAGCATTTCGTGGGCGTGGCGCAGGTGCCGGTGGGCCTGGCCGGGCCCCTAACCGTGAACGGCGAGCACGCGCAGGGCGATTTTCTTATCCCGATGGCCACCACTGAGGGCACACTCGTGGCCAGCTACAACCGTGGCATACAGGTGCTGAACTTGTGCGGCGGCGTGAAATGCACCGTAATCGGCGATGCCATGCAACGGGCCCCGGTGTTCGTGTTTGCGGACGCGCGCGGGGCGCGCGACTTCGGACAATGGGTGGCCGACAGCTTGGAGCGTATCCGGCCGGAGGCCGAAAGCACCTCGCGCATCGCCAAGCTGCAATATATCGACACGTACTTGAGCAATAAGTTTGCCTACCTGCGCTTCAATTTTTCGACTGGCGACGCGGCGGGCCAGAACATGGTGGGGCGCGCTACTTTTGCCGCCTGCTCCTGGATTTTGGCGAATTACACGGGGCCCAAGATCGAGCATTTCTACCTCGAATCGAACTTCGCTACCGATAAAAAAGCCTCACAAATCAACGTGATGCGAACCCGTGGTAAACGGGTGGTGGCGGAGGCCGTTATCAAGCGCGACATCTTACAGCAGCGCATGCGCGTGACACCCGAACAGCTGGCCTACCACGGACAGGTGAGCAACGTGGGCGCCTTTTTGTCGGGGGCCAACAACAACGGCGCGCACTCGGCTAACGGCATCACAGCCCTGTTCATCGCCACGGGGCAGGACGTAGCCAACGTGAGCGAATCGTCGGCCGGCGTGCTGTACTCGGAGGTAACGAAGGAAGGCGACTTGTACCTCAACATCACCATTCCGTCGCTCATCGTGGCCACCCACGGCGGCGGCACCGGCCTGGCCACCCAAAACGAGTGCCTGCGCCTGCTGGGCTGCGTGGGCCACGGCACGGTCTACAAGTTTGCCGAAATTGTGGCCGGCGTAGTGCTGGCCGGCGAGTTGAGCCTGGGGGCCGCCATTAGCAGCTCAGACTGGGTGAGCAGCCACGAGCAGTACGGCCGCAACCGATAGCCGGGGCCGGCAGCAGTGACTGGGACGTTTTTACCTTCGATGATGCACCTTTTTTCTGCTGCTACCATGCATTTTCTAACTACCGCTCCCCTACTGATTCTGGCCCTCGCAGCTAGCCCCCGGCTGGCCCGCGCCCAGGCCGGCCTAAACACCAAGGATTTAGAAGATATCAGCCACTCCCGGCCCACTTCGACCCAAAACTTGAACCGCACCGACGCCGACGAGGCCCGGGCCGTGGCCGCCGAAGCTACCCACACCGCGCATTACTACAACCCCGACTGGGTGCCGGGCACCATTTTGGCCATCGAGGGCGAAGCGAAGCCCGTGCTTGGCTTGCGCTACAACCTGGTTCACCACTGGGTCGAAGTCCAGGACCCCACCGTGCCCGGGGGCGTGCGCCTCTACCCGCTGGGCAGTCTGCGGGGCTTCGTGCTGAACAATGCGCCCGGCCGGCCGGGCCACCGCTTCGGGGCCTATCGCATCCGCAACGGAACCGGCCGCCTGCTGCTCGAAGAGCTGACCGACGGTCCCGTGCGTCTGCTGATGGGCTATGACCTGGAATTGGTCGAGGCCGTGCGCAATGCGGCGGTAGGCCTCGAAACCCAACCCGCACAGTTCCGCCGCATCGCCGCGCTCTACGTGGCCACCCCCGCACGGGCCCAGGCGCAGGAACTGGCCTTGGGCCAGCACGCGGTGCTGCGTCTGTTCGGGACCGGCGATGGCGCCATGGCCCTTTACGCCCAGCAGCACGCCCTGCGCTACGACAACCTAAGCAACGTGGTGCAGTTAGTGGACCACTACAACGCCACCGTATCCCCCACGGCGCCCTGAGTAACTAAAAAAGGCCACTGGATGGGCGGCCTTTTTTGAGCTGAACCGGAATAGCTTGCCTCAGTCGGGCAAGCTGGCGGCCACGTTGTAGCGGCTGTCGACGCGCACCACCACATCCTTGGTCAGGGGCCGGGAAAGCTGAACGATGGTGGTGAGGACGTAGCTGCTGCCGCGCAGATAAAGATCGAGCTTTTGATCGGCCGGATTGAGCTGGATGGCGGTGACACCAACGGGCACTTGGTAGAGCGAAGCCATCAACACTTTATTGCCGCCCGCCGCGTCGGTGCTGATGTAGACTTCGATGCTTTTCAGTAGGTCAAAATTCTGGCCGGCGGGGCTGGTGGCTGTCAGTATAATGTGGTCGAGCGTCACGTCCTGTACATATTTGGCCGACGTGTTGTTGTTGGCGTACGTGGCGGTGGCAGTCGTAGTAATAGTCACTGGAGGCAACGGGGTTGGGGTCGGCCCGAACGGGTACGTCGCCGGCACCGTGAAGCTCTGCGTGTCGTCCACGTTGAAGTGCAGCAGGCCCAGCACCTTTTTGCAGCCTCCAGCCAGCAGCAATATGCCCACCAAAGCGGGCAGAACCATTAATAGCGTTTTGTTCTTCATCATTGAAATATAACGAAAATAGAGTAGCCCCTGACACTGCCCCGTGGCGGGGCCCTAAGCTAATGCAAGGATTGCGCCGAACAATAACACCCCGGCCGAGGGTAACGAGCATTATTTATCAATCAAAGTAATTTGTTCGGTGGGCTCCGACTGCTTAGCGCCTGCCAAGGCTAGTTGGGCGCGGCCGTCGCCGAGGACGTGCAAGGCCTGCTGCAGCTCGGGGTCCTGTTCGCGTAGCACCGTGTAGTAGGGCACGGTGCCGTAGGCGCTCTGGGCGATGTAGGCTTTGACCTGGTTGCGGAGTAGCGGGGCGCAGCGGTGCAGGGCGGCGGCGTCGGGAGCCACGCCGTCGCGGGCGGCGGCGGCGGCTAGGGCCCCAAGCTGGGCATCGGAAATGCGGAAAGTAGCGTTAAACTGCTCGAAGCGCAGGCCTTCTAATTCGGCCTTGTGGGCTTGGTAAAAAGCCAGAGCCACGGCGCGGGGCGCGTTGTGGGCTTGCAAGCGGGTGTAGTAGGGAGAGTATGCCAGTGTATCGCGTGGCACGAACAGGTCGGGCATGATGCCGCCGCCGCCGTACACCGGCCGGCCGTGGTCGGTGTGGAAGCGCGGGCCGGCCGCGAAGTGGTTGCTATCGGCCGAGGCCAATTCACCGCGAGTAGCCCGCTCGCTCAACTCGCGGCGGTACTCAGCGCGGCTGCTGCCGTAGGGTTTTTGAATGGAGCGCCCGCTCGGTGTATAGTAGCGGGCGATGGTGAGGCGCAACTCACCACCGTCGCTGAGGGCAATGGGCTGTTGCACCAAGCCTTTGCCGAAGGTGCGGCGGCCCACCAGCAGGGCCCGGTCGTGGTCCTGCAGGGCCCCGGCCACCACTTCAGCCGCCGAGGCGCTGCCTTCGTCGATGAGCACCACCAAGGGGCCCTCTTCAAACTCGCCGGCCACGCGGGCATACACCTGCGAGTCGTAGGTTTCGCCCTTGCCGTCGACAGACACGATTTTACGAGCACCGGCCACGAACTCATCGGCCACGCGCGTGGCGCGGTCAAGGTAGCCACCGGGGTTGCCACGCAAGTCGAGCACGAGGCGGCCCAGGCCCTGGCGGCGCAGGTCGGCCAGCGCCGCCCGGAACTCGTCGTAGGTGTTCGAGGCAAACCGGTTAATTTTAATGTAGCCCGTCTGCTCATCAATTAGATAAGCCGCGTCGATGGACGAGTTAGGCACCCGTGCGCGCAGCAGCGCCAGCGTGAATGCTTTGGCCTGCCGGGGCCGGCGCACTTCGAGCGCCACGGTGCTGCCCCGAGGGCCCCGCAGCAGCTGCGTAATGCGGGCATTGGTGAGGTGCGCGCCCGACACCGCCGCCGCGCCCACGCGCAGCACTTGGTCGCCGGGTTGCAGACCGGCCTGCGCCGCTGAGCCGCCGCCGAGCGGGGCCACCACCGTCATGGTGTCGCGGAATAGGTTGAACTCGATGCCCACGCCGTCGAAGTCGCCCTGCAAAAAAGCGTCGTTCTGCTCGCGCTCCAGGGCGGGGATGTACACCGAGTGCGGGTCGAGGCGCTCCAGCATCTGGGCCGTGGCGTAGTCGGCCAGGCCTTCCGTGTTCACCGAGTCCACGTAGTCGCGGTCGATGTAGCTCAGCACTTCTTTGAAGCGGAGGTAGCCGCGGGCCGTGGCGTCAGGGTTGGTGCTCGACGGCCGGAACGGGTTGTTGGCCACCAACAGGCCGCTGCCAAACGCCAGGGCTCCCAGCACCGCGCCGCGCAGCCACGCCCGACGAGCCCCGGTGGGCCGCGAAGAAGCGTGGAAGAGCGACGAAACGGCCATGACGGAAGTACTAAATAGAAATGTTACGGAAGCGAAAGCGTCAAACTACTCGTCAAAACTAATTAAGTTTTTCCGTGATAAACAAAATTACGTGGGCATTATAGCTGTCAAACTATAAATTGTTGTTTATTAAGATAAGATACCTGTTTTAGGCCATTTATAGATGACTTAAATACTATTTTTTATTAAATATTAATTGTCGAAACGTAATTTAAAAAGTATTTACTATGTAACTTTTACATTAAATTATAGTCTGGCACATGCTCTTGCGTCTTACGTACCGAACTGGGTACGGTGGGATTTTTGAGGTCCGGTTGGCTCTGGCGGCGGCCGTATCTTTGCAGCGGCACCGGGCTGGTGTCACTTTTTTACTTCCGTTTTAGTTTTTGAGCCGTGGGCCGTATCCTCGCCATCGATTACGGCAATAAGCGCGTGGGGCTGGCCGTCACCGACCCCGGCCGCCTCATCGCCTCGCCCCTCGACACCGTCCACAGCCAGGACCTATTGGCTTACGTGCTGGCTTACCACCGGCGCGAGCCGCTGGCGGCCATCGTGGTGGGCATGCCCCGCACGCTGCTCAACGAGCCCACCGACGCGACCAGCGCCGTGGTGGGCCTGCTGCGCCGCCTGCGCCGCGAGTTGCCCGATCTACCGGTGCACGAAATCGACGAGCGGTTCACCTCGCGTATGGCCCACGCGGCCATGCTGGCCGGGGGCCTCGGCCAGAAAGCCCGCCGCGACAAGGCCACCGTGGACCGGGTGAGCGCGGCGATTATCCTGCAATCGTTCCTTGAGTCGCCGGTGGGCCGGGCAGTGAGCTGAGGGCCCCCACTGTTTGACTTATTCTTTATCAACGTTTTACTCATATGATACACCCCATCGTTGCCATTGGCGACCCCGTGCTGAAAACCTGCGCCAAGAACCTACCCGCTACCCTGCCCACTACCGAGCTCCAGCAGCTCATCGCCGATATGTACGAAACCATGTACTACGCCCACGGCGTGGGCCTAGCTGCTCCCCAAATTGGCAAAAGCGTGCGCTTGTTTGTGATGGACTCGGGGCCCATGGTGGAGCTGGACGAGGAGGACATTGCCGAAGGAGTGGAGGCCGAACCGGCCGTCAAGCGCGCCTTTATTAACCCGGTGATGGTAAGCGAGACCGGCGAGCAGTGGGGCTTCGAGGAAGGCTGCTTAAGCATTCCCGGCGTGCGCGAGCTGGTGCAGCGCTGCCCCGACATCGTGCTGCGCTACGAGGACGAAAGCCGCCAGCCGCACGAGGAAGGCTTTTCGGGTATGGCCGCCCGCATCATCCAGCACGAGTACGACCACTTGGAGGGCGTGCTGTTCACCGACAAACTTTCGGCCTTCAAAAAGCAGCTGCTCAAGGGCAAGCTGGCCCGCATCGGCAAAGGCGACGTGGCGCACGAGTACCGCATGAAGTTTGCCGGAGAAGGTCGGCGGCGGTAGGGCTAAAAACACCATGGGTCAAGAATACTGGCATATTGGGATACCTTTCAAGGTTCTTAAATGCTTTTAGTCATGCCCAGGCGCTTTGTCTTACTCTCGCTCTTCTTGCTTTTGGCAGGGCCCCGACCGGCGCGGGCCTGGGGCTTTTTCGGACACCGGCTGCTGAACCGGCTGGCTGTGTACACGCTGCCGCCGGCGATGATCGGCTTTTACAAAGCGCACATCGAGTACCTGACTGTGAATGCTACCCGACCCGATGCCAGGCGCACGGTGATGCCCGGGGAGGCGGCCCGCCACTTCCTCGACGTGGACCGCTACGGTGACAGTTGCCTTAGCACCCATGGCCGTGGCCTGCCACGGCGCTACGAAGACGCCGTGGCCCGCCTTGGTGAAGACTCGCTGTTGCGCCATGGCATCGTGCCTTGGAGCATTACTATGATGAAAAACCGGCTCACCGCCGCCTTTCAGCGCCAGGACGCAGACGCCATTCTGCGCCTCTCGGCTGACTTGGGGCACTACGTGGCCGACGCCTGCGTGCCGCTGCACACCACTAAAAACTACAACGGCCAGCTCACGGGCCAGCGCGGCATCCACGCGCTTTGGGAGAGCCGATTGCCTGAACTGCTCGCCGCCAACTACGACTTGTTCGCAGGGCCCGCCCCGTACCTGGATCATCCCGGCGACGCAGCCTGGGCCGCCGTAGCCCGCTCCCACGCGGCCGTCGACTCGGTACTGTCATTCGAGAAAGAAGTGACGGGTAAGTTTCCGGAAGACCGCAAGTACGGCTTTGAGGCCCGTGGAGCCGTCACGGCGCGGGTGTACTCGCGCGATTTCAGCCGGGCCTACCACGCCCGCCTCGGTGGGCAGGTCGAACGGCAGCTACGCTATGCCAGCCGCCTCATCGGGGCCTTCTGGTATACGTGCTGGGTCGATGCCGGGGCGCCCGACCTCAGCAAGCTGCCGCGCACCACCTCGGCCGTGGAGGAACTGCGACTCGTCCGCGAAGCGGCCGACGTGGCCGCCGCACCGGCGGCCGGGGCCGTGCCAGGGCACGAAGAGTAGCCGGGGCACCACGAGCCCGCGCTACAGCTCGTCCAGCGACTCGGTAATATCGAGGGTATCTAGGTCTACCACGGAGATGCCTTTATCGTCTACTTCGTAAGCGCGCAGGAAACGGTGATTCCAGACCACCTCGTTGTGGATGTAGGAGTTGCGGGCATGAACATCCTGCGCAAAGGTGTCGTCGTAACCTTTGAGCATGACGATGATTTCTACGTCGCGGGCCGCGTAGTCGGCAGGGCCGAGGTCGTGCAGGGGGCTGTCGGGAGTTAGGTCGTGCACCAGCGTCCAGGTGAGGGGCAGGAAGCTGACCATCTCGCGCTCGAGGGGCAGGGCGGCGTAGGAGAAATTGTTGGTCACCGGGTCGGTGAACTTGACGATGACCCGCGCTGTGAGGTCAATCAGGATGTTGTCGCGCAGGTTGGCCACCCGAAACTGCAGGCACGGCAGCCCCGACGGCCGACGGCTGATGATGGCCGTGCGGCTGAATCGAATGCGGGCCGTGGGCCGCGAAAACCGCCCATAGAGCAGGCCCGTGGCCAGGGCGAAGGTGAGTACGCCCACCAACGCTTCCAGGCTGGAAACGGCCCCCGCACCGTTACTACCGGGGTACACGTGCCCGTAGCCCACGCTGGTAAAGGTCTGGACCGAAAAGAATAGGGCACTCAAGAAACCTTGCCACCAACCCCTAGTAGCCGCCACGCCCGGCAGGTTTTCTAAGCCCAGGGCCATGTAAGCCAGTGCAAACGCCGTGTTGAGCACCACGAACAGCACGACCACTTCCGAGAAAAACTGGCCCCAGGACATGAGAATGAGCCGTTGGTACGGGTCGTAACGGCGCGGTCCGCCCCGTCGCCGCACATTGAAGGTGCCGTCGCGATTGATGGCCCGCTGGGTGCGGTGCGAGAATTTTTCGCCAATGCCTGGATCGAGCGAAGCCATGCGGTGAGGGCAAGGGGAGTAAAAGATGCGGAAAGCCGAAAATACTCGCCAAGCCCCGCGCCACCACTGAGTCGTGTAGTTTGCTCTTGCCGCACGGCCGCGTTACCGTCCTATAAAAATCATTACAAACGGACTGCAGCCACCACATCGAGTGCCCGTCTCAGACGAAATTTTTATAACGGTTTGCGCGCATGCGCCGCAGCATTGCTCTCAAGGATTCCTGACTCGGAATGCTGGCGCCAGCCTTTGACAACATGAGCGAAGTGAAGCAGCTGAATCATTTGAAAAGCAATGAGCACTTTTGGAAACACTGAAGTGAGGGCCCCCAAGTGCCGAGCCACAACGTTGGCTGCTAGAACCAGTTCTGCGTGGAAGCAAGTCAACCTTATCAAGCCCGCAGTATTCATTACTAATCTTCGTCATGTGCGCGGCGTTTACGCCATTCTACTCCTCACGCTTTCCAACTTGTTCATGACGTTTGCGTGGTATGGCCACCCGCACTTGTTCAAAAAAAATGGCCTGATTCACCAAGCTGGAATTGTTTGGCGTCATCATGGTGAGTTGGGGACTAGCCTTGTTCGAATACATTTTCTAAGTGCCGGCCAACCGGCTGGACTTCGAGGAGAACGGCGGACCGTTTGGGCTGTTCCAGCTCAAGGTGATTCAGGCGGTCATTACGCTGGTCGTGTTCACGCTCTGCACCGTGTTCATCTTCAAAACCAACAGACTGGGGTGGAACCATCTCGGGGGCTTCGTGCT
>JANPOR010000486.1:0-1759 GCA_031428075.1 Hymenobacter sp.
CTTACCATATCAATCGTTCAACGACGGGCGGAGACAAGCCCCGCACCTTACTATGATTCAATCCGAATGGCCCCTGTGGGAGGTCTTCATCCGTAGCAAGCAAGGGCTTGACCACAAGCACGTGGGCAGCCTGCACGCCGCCGACGCTACCATGGCCGTGCAAAACGCCCGCGACGTGTACACGCGCCGGCTGGAAGGCGTGAGCATTTGGGTAGTTGAGTCAACGCACATCCACGCCTCTAACCCCGACGAGGCGGCCGAGTTTTTCGACCCGGCGGCCGACAAAGTGTACCGGCACCCCACGTTTTACGACGTGCCGGACTCCATCAAACACATGTAATGCGGATGGCAATGCCCGAAGCTTTCCCCGAAAAAACGGCCGCCGCGGCCTACTCGCCAGCGGTGCGGCAACTGCTGTTTGCCTTCGTGCTGCAGCTGGCCGATGCCAGCCTCGTACTGGGCCACCGCCTTTCCGAATGGTGCGGACACGGGCCCGTGCTGGAGCAGGACTTGGCCCTGGCCAACATCGCGCTGGACCTACTGGGCGAAACCCGCAGCCTCTACCAGTACGCCGCCGAGCTGGAAGGCCAGGGCCGTACGGAGGACGACCTCGCTTACCTGCGCAGCGCCACCGAGTACCGCAACCCGCTGCTGGTGGAGCAGCCCAACGGTGACTTCGCGCACACCGTGGTGCGGCAGTTTTTATTCGACAACTTCCACTACCACCTGCTGTTGGCACTAAAAGACGGCCCCGATGCGCACCTGGCGGCCATCGCTGAGAAGTCGGTAAAAGAAGCCGCTTACCACCTCAAGTGGAGTTCGGAGTGGGTGATTCGGCTGGGCGACGGCACTTCCGAGAGCCGCCTGCGCCTCGACCGGGCCCTGGCCACGCTTTGGCGCTACGCCGCCGAGCTGACCGTGCCCACCGCCACCGAAGCCGCTTTGCAAGACATGGGCCTGCTGGCTGACTACGAAAGCTTCGCGCCCGCCATGCAGGCCCACCAGGCGCGGGTGCTGGCCGAAGCCACCGTGCCCACGCCCCAAATTGCGCCTTTCAAGCAAAGGGGCGGCAAAGAAGGCCAGCACTCCGAGCACCTGGGCTACCTGCTGGCCGAATTGCAGTACATGCAGCGCGCTTACCCCGGCCTGACGTGGTAGCGGCAACGACGACCCCCACCGAAGTCCGCATCTGGGAGTTGCTGGAAGAAGTGTCCGACCCCGAGGTACCCGTGCTCAGCATCCTTGATTTGGGCATCGTGCGGGCCGTGCGCGTGGATGGCCAACAGATTGCGGTTACCATCACGCCCACCTACTCGGGCTGCCCGGCCATGAGCGCTATCGCCACCGATATCCGCCTGCGGCTGCTCGCCGAAGGCTACCCCAATGTGGTCATCCACAACCAGCTCAGCCCCGCCTGGACCACGGCCTGGATGAGCGAGGCCGGCCGCGCAAAGCTCACCGCCTACGGCATTGCCCCGCCTGTCGATGGCACCGCCACGGGTCACGTTCTCAACCTGTTCGGTAAGGACACGGCCGTGCGCTGCCCGTTGTGCCAGTCAGCCAACACTAAGCTCGTCAACCAATTCGGCTCCACGGCTTGCAAAGCCTTGTACCAGTGCCAGGACTGCCGTGAGCCGTTCGACTATTTTAAATGTCACTGAAATTGGTGCTTACTTGGAGAAGTCATGCTGAGCGCAGCCGAAGCATCTCTGCCACAGAAGTAATTCAGTCGCTGCAACGAAGCGGGAGAGATGCTTCG
>JANPOR010000487.1:0-7286 GCA_031428075.1 Hymenobacter sp.
GGACTGCCTGTTAGTCCGTCCGGCCCGCTAGCACCACATAAGGCCGGCTGCTCAACCGTACAACATATAATATCACTAATATAATTTATCTTATAAAGATTATTCTGCTACCACTAGCCGGAAACCCAAAAATCCAAAAGCAACGCTAACAGCGGCGCTTCCACGGAAGAAATAATTTACCGCGGCTGGCACATCAAAAAAATGGTTTAAAGCCAGATTTACGGCCAAAATGCCTATTCCCATAACCAACATCAGGTGCGCAAGAGTGAACTTCTTCATAGATGTGACTTTGAACAAGAATAAATAGAACGAAACCGACTACCGCACAATGCAATTGCGAGCGTTGAGCCAAATATAGCACAAAATATAGAACACCAAAGAGTAGCTCATTTTATTTTATCTGTTTTGGCACGAGCAAAGCCCAGGTACGACAAGGCCGGCCGCTGTGGGCCCCAGCAACGTCGAAAATGCGCCGCGAGGCGTCTGCTGCCCACTCCTAGCAAAAAGTCCTACCAGAAGCATCAGGGCCTTCAAGGCCATCAATGTGCAATGACTGAAAACCAACGCAGGCGACGGCAGCTATCAAAAATGATCGGGGCCCACACCCGCTCAACTCCTGCACGAACCACTACCAAGCGGCTTCAGGGCCGGCCTCTTCGTTTTCGGTCAATGACAAGGTTGATGACGTTGCGAATCAAGGAGTTGGACTAAGCCCTTTCGTTTGTTCACAATAGTCCTGATGGACGGCAACTCGTCTACGAAAACTATTCCTTGCTTGACTTAGCCAAGTCTGCGACATTCGAAGAGACGCCTTGCACTTCTCCCCAAGTACTGCTAAAAGCAACTCGGAGCGGAGAGCCTTTGTGCTTGACGAAGTGCTTCACGAAGAACTATCTGGCCTCCGTTTCAACTCGCTGACAATATTGGTAACCATCATTTCTAACCCGTAGGTAAACAACGCAGAGTAATTGCGCGGCTCCGAGACGGGGCACAGCGAGTGGTTCTGATTTTAGTTGGTACGGGGTCGCGACCATGTCTTCAAATTCGCTGGACAGGTCCAACCATTTACAAGAAATGTCGGGTCTTTATCCGCCAAAACAACTTAAACCGCCTGATGAATATATCTCAAGCATGGCTGCGTGGGAAGCCATCATAGCCGTCGGAGGCGTAGGTTTGAGGATGCTCTTCCACAAAGAAGGATGTACAGGTGGCTCTTTCACCGGATATAAGCCAAGAGGCATAAAACAAAAATCCCCTTCTACGGAACGCAGAAGAGGATTGTGTGATCCCGCTGGGATTCGAACCCAGGACCCGTACATTAAAAGTGTACTGCTCTACCAGCTGAGCTACAGAATCATTTCGAGGGCAAAAATAAAGGCGTTCCCTTTTTTGTGGGTACAAAAGTACGGAGGCCTTTCGAATTACACAACCCTAACGAAAAAGAAAGCCCCTTGGGACTTCGCTTGGGCTGTATTAGCAGGGTTTATGCTGCTGCCTTTCTGGTGCTTGGGCACGGACGACGGCGCGCAAAAAAAAGTGCCGCCGCCCGCCACCGCTGAGGCCAGGACTCTGCGGCAGGCCGATTCACTGCTGGCGGCGGACCGCTTCGCACCCGCGGCGGCGCTACTGCAGCGGCAAGTGTGGCAGCGCCGCCGGACATCGGCGCGGGTGCTGCTACAGTTGGCTTATGCCGAGCAGCGGCTGGGCCGCTACTCGGGTGCATTGCTTTACCTGGCCATGGCCCAGGTCCGGCAGCCCCGCCTGGACACCTGGCGGCAGCAGGCGGCCTTGGCCGCTCGGCACCGCTTGACGGGCTATCCCACCACCTGGCAGCAGGAGTTGAGGGTCCGCGCCGAGCGCTACTACTACCCCGGCCTGCAAACGCTGCTGGCCGGGGCAGTACTGGGGGCCGTCGTGCTGGGCTGGCGTTTCCGGCGGGCCCGCCCCTCCGCCTGGCTCGCCTACGCCGGCTACCTGGGGCTGGCCGGGGCCTACCTGCTGGGGCTGGCGCCCGTACCCGTGGGCTTAGTGGCCCGGCCGGGGGCCGTGCTGATGGCCGGGCCGGGCGCGGGGGCAGCTTGGCTCAGCACGGCCGCGGCCGGCGACCGGCTGCTGGTGCTAGGCCAGCAGGACATTTGGTGCCAAGTGCGCTGGCAGGAACGCGACGCCTATATCCGCGCCACCGACTTGGTGATAGTGGAATAGTCGATTAATTCTTCACTGCGTTTCGCCAGCTTCTTCTTTCTGGAAGTACTGAAGCATGAGACGATCGGCCAGCCCGGGCAGCCATTTGTTCAAAAAAACCGTGAGCTTGCCCTGCCCAGTGAGCACCAGGGTACGGCGGCGGACGACTACGGCGCGGAGGATGGCATCGGCCACGGCTTCGCTGCTCATCATGGCGCCCTCATCGCGCGGCGACTCGCCCTGGGCTGCACCGTCGGCGGCCAGGGCCACGGCCCGGATGTTGGAGGCCGTGAAGCCGGGGGCGGCCGTAAGTACATGCACGCCCTGGGGCAGCAACTCGGTGCGCAGGGCTTCGAGGAAACCGTTCATGGCAAACTTGGAGGCCGAGTAGCCGGTGCGACCCGGCAGCCCCCGATAGCCGGCAATGCTGCTGACGCCCACGATGCTGCCCTTGCTAGCCAATAGGTGGGGCAGGGCAAACTTGGTGGTGAAAACAGTGCCAAAAAAGTTGGTTTGCATCAGGCGCTTGATGACAACCAAGTCGGCGTCCTGGAAGCGGGCGCGCATGGAGATGCCGGCGTTGTTAAGGAGCACGTCGAGGCGGCCGAAGCGGGCCACCGCAGTGTCGACGGCGCGGGCGGCCGCAGCTTCGTCGCCCACGTCGGCCTGCACGGTGAGGTGGGCAATGCCGGCAGCGGCTAAGGCCTGCGCGGTGGCCGCCAGCCGGGTCTCGTCGCGGCCCGTGACGGTCACCGCGTAGCCGGCGCGACCGAACACCAGAGCACAGGCCCGACCGATGCCGGACGTACCACCGGTGATGAGTACAGTTTTTTGAGACATAAAAAACACGCTTGGGAGAAAGCCTAAAATTACGGCCCCGCAGGAGTAGGGCCGCAAACCTACAGCCGGGCTTCGCAGTGGAAACGGCAGCCTCTTCACTCAGTCAGGGGGCCCAGTCCAACTACCGGCGCGCGCAGCAAGTTTTCCCGTTTATATTTAGTCCTGGCAAAATATTACGGCGAGGAAATATGCGCACGGTTACTGAAAAATAATGGCTGCTTTTTCGCTGCGTCACTCTACATGATTTCATTACTACGACGTTTCGTTGGGCTGGTGCCGTTATTGGTGCTGCTGGGCTGGGCTGGGCCGGCGCGGGCTACCCATTTGCTGGGCGGCGAGATGAGCTACCGTTACCTCGACGCCAACGGGCCCGCGGCGGCCCCGTTCCGCTACGAGATAACGGTGACCATCTACAACAACTCGCTGCCAGACGCCGCCAATCCTAACGCCAACGCCGTGGTGGGCATTTACAACCGCGCCACCGGGGCCCAAATTGTGCTGACAACGGCCAATTACCCCCGCATCGCCCGGCAGGGCCGCACCACAGGGCTGATGAACATTGCGTCAACCTCGCTCTCGCCGGTGCTCCAGCCGATCACGGCCGCGGGCTGCACGGTGCAGGGCCCGGCCCAGCCCTTTCGGCTCCAGAAGTTCGTGGGCGTGGTGAGCCTGCCTTTATCGGATAAGGGCTACTATGCCGTGTTCACGCGCGGCGCTCGCAACCTCGACATTACCAACCTGGACGCCGTGAATAACGACCAGCCGCTGACCCTCTACACAACCATGGCCCCGGCGCTGCTGCCCAACCACGCGCCAGTATTTGCCGATACGGCCGTGGCCATTGTGTGCCAGAACGACACAACCATCAGCCTGAACAACGCGGTAGACGCCGACGGCGACCGGCTGGTGTACTCGTTCGGCAGGCCCTACGGCTTGTTCCAAAGCTCGGGCCCTAACCTGCCCCTGGCGTTCCCGCCCCTGCCGCGGGCCGTCGGTTATAACCCGGGCTACTCGCTGGCCGAGCCGTTGGGCGCGGGCCTCGGCAACTTTGCCCTGCTCGACGCGAGTACCGGCGTGGCCCGGTACGGCTCGACTAAGCAGGGTAAATACGTGGTGGCGGTGAACGTGGAGGAATACCGCACCATCAATGGGCACGAAGTGCTAATTGGTACCACGCGGCGCGACTTGCAGCTGGTGGTGGCGCAGTGTCCTTCGACCCGGGCGCCGGTGCTGGCGTCGGCATTCACCACGCCGCGGGCCTACACTGTTGAAGAAGGCCAGTTGCTGACGGTACTCATCACAGCGACCCAGGCCGACGGCCATCCGCTGGTGCTCACCGCCAACAGCGCCCTGCTGGATGGCCCCGGGGGCTTCAACGCCACGTTCAACGGCAGCACCGGCACGGTGGCCCCAGGCAGTCCCACCGGCACGGCGACGGTCACCGGCGCCGGCGCTGTAAACGGCACGCTCGTGTACACTCCCGCCTGCGGCGAAGCTCGCGCCACGCCCTACGACGTGGCTCTGACCGTGAAAGACCTGGGCTGCGGTGGCAAAACCGCGGCCGATGTGGTACGCATTACTGTCACGCGGCCGGCGGCCCCCACGGGCCTGGCCGGCGACGCTACGGTGTGTGCCCAAACGCCGCACACCTACACCGCGGTTGGCCCCGCCCCGGCCTACCACTGGCGGGCGGTGGGCGGGAGCATCGTAGGTGGCAACACCGGCCGGTCGGTGCAGGTGTTGTGGGGCGCCGCTGATCCCGGTAAGGTGGTGGCCCGGGGCGTATCCGCCTACGGCTGCCCCACCGACTCGCTGGACCTATCAGTCACCGTTTTGGCGGCCCCGGCCTTGGTCGTGACGGGGTCCCTCAGCATTTGCCAGGGCGCTTCCGCCACGCTGGCCGTGGCGGGCGCGGGTCCGATTTACACCCTCACCGGGGGCAGCATTACCCAAACCGGCCACGGCCCCTTCGTAGTAACGCCTACCCAAACGACCACTTATACCGTGACGGGCACGGCCAACGCCAATGGCTGCACTGGCAGCGCCCAGACGGTTGTGTCCGTGGTGCCGCTACCCATCGTGCGCCCCGGTGCGGCGGTCGCCATTTGCTCCGGTGGCACGGCGCAGCTAGGCGGGGGCCCGGCGGCGGGCCTAATCTATCGCTGGAGCCCCGTCACGGGCCTGAGCGACCCCACCGCTGCCAACCCAACGGTGACGCTGACCAATACTACCAGCGCGTTCGTCTTCGCCGTGTACACTCTGACGGTAAGCGCACCCATGGGCTGCGCGGCCACCGGCACCGTGGCCGTGACCGTAGCCCCCACCCCCGCCGTAAGCGCGGGCCCAGCCACCACAGTATGCACGGGCCAAGCCGTTGCGCTGGGGGCCCCCGCCCGGCCCGGCTACGCCTATCGTTGGACGCCAACCGCCGGGTTAAGCAGTCCCACTGTCGCACGGCCCGTGTACACGGCCACGAACCCCACCACGGCCCCGGTTGTGGTGAGATTCCGCGTTGCGGGCACATCACCGGAGGGATGCACGGCCCACGATTCGGTGCTGGTGACGGTGAACCCGCTGCCGCCGCAACGCGCCATCACCGGACCGGGCTTCGTGTGCGACTCGGCACGGGCGTTCACCGGGACTTATGCAGTGGCCAATGCCAGCCCTGCGTCGGCCTACCAATGGACGGTGATGGGCGGGGCCCTACTCAGCGGCCAGGGCACGAGCCAAGTGGTGGTACGGTTCGCACCCGGGGCCCCCGGCCGGGCGCTGAGCGCGGTAGAAACGTCGGAATACGGCTGCACTAGCGCGGCGGCGACCAGCCTCAGCATTCTGCTCGATCAGCCCACCATCAACCTCCGCACGGCGTCGGTGGACACGACTAGCAACACCCGAATCGTCGTCGAGTACACCGTACCCAGCGGCCGCAATACCCCCAACCGGGTGCAGGTGCTACGCCGCTTGGTGGGCACCGGCGCCTTTGCCGTGGTGGGTACCGGGGGCCCCACCGCTGCCGCCTACACCGATGCGAACGCGGTGGACGCTAGCGCCAATTCTTACGAATACCAGCTTTCCATCGCCAACGGCTGCGGCACGGTGCTAACCACCGCCGTGGCCCAAACCGTGCGCCTGCAAGCCACGCCCATCGCCGGCGCGGGCGGCTACAGCCAGGGCAGCGTGGCCCTCAGCTGGAACGCTTACGTGGGCTTTCCGGTGGTCGGCTACCGCATCTACCGCCGCCTCGACGGCGACGCGGCGACGCTGCTGGCCACTGTACCGGCCGCTACGCTCACCTATGCCGTAGCCAACGGCACGGCGGGGGCCAGTGCGGGGGCCAGCTTCGCCCAGAACTTCCGGGTGGTAGCATTTAGCTCCGATGCCGTACCGTTGCGCTCCGATTCGAACGAGGCTACGGTGAATTTCGCCAACCCGCTGGCGTTCTACAACGTCATCACCCCCAACGGCGACCACCGCAACGACCGGCTTGAAATCGACAACGTGGCCCTCTACCCTAGCAACACGCTCATCATTTTCAACCGCTGGGGCCACGAGGTGTACGCCACTACCAATTACCAGAACACTTGGGGCGACGCCGCCGATGTGGCCCCCGGCATCTACTACTACCTCTTCAAGCTGCCCAACGGCACCAGCACTAAGGGTTGGGTGGAAGTGGTGAAGTAGAGCAGACTTCCCGGGATAGGGTGCGGGGCCCCGCACCCTACCCCGGGAAGTCTGCCGCCGGTTGGGGCCGCCCCGGCCGGCCCGTACCTTTGTCTCTATATGTCAAGCAAAGCCGCAAGAAATATTCCCGCCGAGTTGCTGCGGGAAGTCAAGATTCAGGACATGGTGGCCGAGGGCAAGTGCCTGGTACGCATCGGCAACCTGGTGATTTTCGTGAGCCAGGTGGCCCCCGGCGACGTGGTGGACCTGCGCGTGACGAAGGCCAAGAAGAACTTTCTGGAGGCCGTACCCACGAAATTCCATCAGTACTCGGAGCTGCGCGTAGAACCGTTTTGCCAGCATTTTGGCACCTGCGGCGGCTGCAAATGGCAGCACCTAGGCTACGATGCGCAACTGCGTTACAAGCAGCAGCAGGTGGAAGACCAGCTCAGCCGCATCGGCAAGGTGGCGCTGCCCGAAATCCGCCGCATCCTGCCCTCGCCCCAGCGCACGTACTACCGCAACAAGCTGGAGTACACCTTCAGCGACAACGGCTGGCTGACCACCGAGCAGATAAACGACGACTCGCGCACCTACAACCG
>JANPOR010000488.1:0-2354 GCA_031428075.1 Hymenobacter sp.
ATATTGGTGCAGTATGCCCACCCGCTCGTTGGCACCCAGAAGATGGGCCACACGTACCCCGGCGCCACGGTGCCCTTCGGTATGGTGCAGCTCAGCCCCGATACCGACACGGTGGCCTACGCCACGCCCGATGGCAAGTACAACCCCGACGTGTATCGCTACTGCGCTGGCTACCGGTACGACGACCTAACCATCGTGGGCTTCAGCCACACGCACTTCAGCGGCACGGGGCACTCTGATTTGGGCGATTTCTTGGTGATGCCCACCGTAGGGCCCCTGCGCCTCAACCCCGGCACTGCCGCCCGGCCCGGCAGTGGCTACCGCTCGCGCTACTCGCACCGCACGGAGGTAGCCGAGCCCGCCTACTACCGCGTGCGCCTCGACGACCCCGGTGTGACGGCCGAACTCACGGCCACCGCGCGGGTGGGTGTGCACCGCTACACGTTTCCGCAGGCCAGCGAGGCGCACATCGTCCTCGATTTGATGGCCGGGATTTACAACTACCCCGACAAGAACGTGTGGACGTTCGTGCGCGTGGAAAACGACTCGCTGGTGACCGGCTACCGCCAAACCAGCGGCTGGGGCCGCACCCGCACCGAGTATTTTGCGCTGGCGTTTTCTAAGCCCTTCGCCCACTACGGCAGCCGCAACTACGACCAAATGGAGCCATACCGCGGCTTCTGGGGTCGCTTCGATCAGGCCCACGACTGGCCCGACCTGGCCGGGCGGCAGCTGCGGCTGCACTTCGACTTTGCCACCAAGGCCGGCGAGCAGGTGCTGCTGAAAATGGCGTTGTCGTCGACGGGCACCGCCGGGGCCCTGCGCAACCTGCGCGCCGAGGCCCCCGGCTGGGACTTCGACGCCCTCCGCCGCCAGGGCCAGCAGCAGTGGCAGCAGGAGTTGGGTAAGGTAGAAATCCAGGGTTCGAAAACCGATAAGGACAACTTCTACACGGCGATGTACCACGCCTGCCTCAGCCCCACCATCTACCAGGACGTGGACGGCCAGTACCGGGGCCTCGACCAGAACAACCACCAGGCCCAGGGCTTCACCAATTACACCACGTTCTCGCTCTGGGACACCTTCCGGGCCCTGCACCCGCTCTTCAACCTGCTGCGGCCGAGCCGCAATGCCGATATGGTGCAGTCCATGCTCGCGCACTACGACCAAAGCGCTGAGCATATGCTGCCCGTGTGGAGCCACCACGCCAACGAAAACTGGTGCATGAGCGGCTACCACAGCGTTTCTGTGGTGGCCGATGCCGTGCTCAACGGCACCGTGCCGCCTGCCCAGGCCGAGCGGGCCCTGGCCGCCTGCGTGGCCACCGCCCGCCACCGCTGGTACGACGGACTCGGCGACTACATGGACCGCGGCTACGTGCCCGACGGCCGCAGTGGCACCTCCGTGTCCGCCACCCTCGAGTTCGCCTTCGATGACTGGTGCATTGCCCAGCTCGCCCAGAAGCTCGGCCACGCCGACCTCTACCAGGAGTTCAGCAAGCGGGCTGCCAACTGGCAAAACGTGTTCGATGCCCGCATCAACTACATGCGGCCCCGCTTGGCCGACGGCACCTTCCGCCCGAAGTTCGACGTGCTCAGCACCAACAACCAGGGCTTCATCGAGGGCAACGCCTGGAACTACGGCCTCGCCGTGCCCCAGGACCCGGGGGCCCTCATCGCCAAGATGGGCGGCAACCGCCGCTTCGTGCCCCACCTCGACTCGCTGTTCACCATGAACCTACCCGACAAATTCTTCGCTGAAACCGAGGACATTACCCGCGACGGCATCATCGGCAACTACGTGCACGGCAACGAGCCCGCCCACCACGCCGCCTATCTCTATGACTGGACCGACCAGCCCTGGAAAACCCAGGCCCAAGTCCGCAACATCCTCCAGCGCATGTACCATGCCACGCCCGACGGCCTGGGCGGCAACGACGACTGCGGTCAGATGAGCGCCTGGTACATCTTTAGTGCCCTGGGCTTCTACCCCGTGGCCCCCGGCTCAGGCGAGTACGCCCTGGGTAGCCCGGCCGTGCACGGCGCAGTTTTGCGTTTGGAGAACGGCAAAACCTTCACCATCACTGTCAAAAACCAAAGCGTCAAAAACGTCTATGTGCAGCAAGTTGCCCTCAACGGGCAGCAGTTGACGCGGCCGTTTCTGGCGCAGCAGGACGTGGCGAAAGGCGGTGTGCTGGTGTTTACGATGGGGGTACGGCCTAGCAAAATCAAAATTGCAGGTAACTAGTGATGCACATTTGCTATATCAACTAACGACCAGTATTAGAAAAACTTTAGCTTTTAATCCCTAATGGAACAGATACTAAATTCTCAATCGGAGACTTTTATTTCATA
>JANPOR010000489.1:0-2641 GCA_031428075.1 Hymenobacter sp.
CAGGTGGTGTACGTCAAACAACAGGGTAAATGGCTGATGACGGCCGGCGAAAACGTGGTCATAGACCCAGGCGCACAACCCTTCGACCCCGTCAAGCACATGCCCAAGAACGGAGCCCGGCGGTAAAACCCAACAGGCAAAACGACTCCCTGTCCAGGCCTATCTCTCTTTTTTATGTAAATATTATATATTGAAGCTGTTCAGAAAGTCGGCTTTTGGTTGATTTTTCACAAAAAGATGACGGCGAAGGCGAGCCAGTGCCAGGCCAGCCAATTGCCGACGCTGGTTTCGTAGCGCACGAGCAAGGTTTTGAAGCCGTCGAGCCAGGCGTTGGCGTGTTCGACCACGACGCGGCGGCGGTACAGCTCGGGGTCGAAGGGGGTGTCGTCGTCGGTCTGCCAGTCGGTGGCGCGGCGGTTGCGGGGGATGTTGGCCTCGATGTCGCGCCGGGCGCATTCCTGGCGAAAGTTCTTGGTGTCAAAGGCTTTGTCGGCGTTCAGAAATATCCCGGCGACGGGAATATTGGCCGCTTCGAGTGAGGTGCAGATTTCCCCGAACAAGGCGTTGAGCAGGTGGGTGTCGTGGCGGTTGCCCGTCTGCGGGCTGGCGCAGGCCAAGGGCCGGCGACGCGGGCCGGGGCCGGTGCATACAGGGCCGCGTCCAGGCGCAGGCGCGTGAGCCAGGTGGCGTGGGAACGCGTTGCGGCTAGCAGCGCCAGTACGGCGTAGCCGCTCTCGCCCAGGCAGGTAAGCGGGCGACCAGGCAGCCAGCGAGCCAGCTGCAGCACGGCTTGCCGGGCCCAATCCGTGACTTTTTTGTGTCGGCGGCCCTGTGCCGTGGCCCAGCCCGCTGAGGGGGCCAGCACCGTGAGCACGGGCAAGGCCCAGATGCGGGCGACCCAGGGCAGAGGCGTGAGCAGGCAGACGCTGAGCCAGCGTAGGCCACTGCACTTGACCAGGTGGGAATCGCTGCTGCGCACGTCATCGCGGTAGATGCTGGAGGCCGCGATGCGGGGCCCCCAGCGGCGCTCCAGCGTTTCGTCCAGGCCGAAGACCAGCGGACCCGTCGGCGGAAAGGTGCCCACGAGCTGGCCCAGCAGCAGGCGGCTGGCGGCGCGGGCGCTCCATTTAACCTGGCTCAGCACCCGGTGGTACTGGTGCCAGCCTGTCTGCTGACCCAGACCCACAATGCGTAGCGCGGCGGTAAAGATGCGTTTGCCTGGGGCCAGGATAGCGCCCAACAACAAGATCTGCACGTAGGCGAAGACGCGGCGGCAAAATAGGTGCGCATAAGGTAACATTACGGCCTGAAACTCGCGGGGGAAGGTGGGCATAGCTTGACGGTGTCGTTACCCAAAGCTAAGCCTGCCCTACCCGGCGGGTTTCTTTTTTACCCTTAATCCTGGCTCAAAAGGTTAAAGTCAAGATTAGAAAACGCTAATTTTTAACAAGCTCTTAGCCACGGAATACAGGAAGTCTTCTGCCGAGTATCGGCCTACGCCAATATCCGGTCGCTGAGCTGCGTATATCTCGAACTGGCCATTCAAACCGCTTCATTCACTATGTTCGAACACCTTTCCCTACCGCTACTCCTGCTCATTTTTGCGGCTGCCGCGGGGGCAGTCTGGATTGCTGGCATTTACCTTTCCAACACTACCGATGTGCTGTCCACCCGGTCTGGAATAGGCGAAGCTCTGGGGGGCATGATTCTTCTGGCGTTGGTCACCAACCTGCCCGAAATTGCCATCACCGTCAGCGCCGCCCTCAGTGGCCACCTGGAAGTGGCAGTCGGCAATATTTTGGGGGGTATTGCCCTCCAAACAGTGGTGCTGGTGGTGCTTGACCTATTTGGGGTGGGAAAGCAGTCCTCGCTAACCTACCGGGCCGCCTCGCTCGTGCTGGTGTTGGAAGGCGTACTGGTCGTGGCCGTACTAACAGCGGCCGTCCTTGGCTCGCAGTTGCCTGATACGTTAATTTTTGCTCGGGTCACCCCGGCCAACCTGTTGATTTTCCTGCTGTGAGCGGTCGGCCTGTGGCTTGTTGGCAAAGCGCAGAAGAATCTGCCCTGGCAGGCGCTTGGCCCGATTCTACCGGGCGACCAGACTGAAGAACGTGGGCACTCCAAGAAAAAAAAAGACGGCCACGCCCGGCAACAGCAGCACAGTACCGCCCGAACGGTGCTGGTTTTCTTGGCCGGGGCGGCCGTGACGCTCGTAGCCGGGGTGCTGCTGGAACGCAGCGGCGAAGCTATTGCCGAGCACATCGGCATGAGCGGCGTGCTGTTCGGCTCCACGGTGCTGGCTGCGGCGACCTCCCTACCCGAAGTATCCACCGGGCTGACGTCGATTAAAATGGGTGACTACCAACTAGCGGTCAGTGACATTTTCGGGGGCAACGCGTTCCTACCGGTTCTATTTCTGCTGGCCAGCCTCATTTCGGGAAAAGCCGTGCTGCCGCACGCGGGTAGGATAGACATTTACCTCACCGGACTAGGCATTCTGCTCACTAGCATTTATCTCTTCGGCATGATTTTCCGACCGCGCCAGCAAATCGCGCGCATGGGTATCGATTCCTTCCTAGTGCTGGTGCTCTACGTATTGAGCGTACTGGGTCTGGTGGCCATCAGCGGCAGCCACTAGCCC
>JANPOR010000490.1:0-7867 GCA_031428075.1 Hymenobacter sp.
CATTTACCGGCTGGCCGACGATTCGCGCGTGAGCGCCGCGCTGCTCAAAGCGGCCGAGAACGGCAAGCACGTGTCGGTGCTGTTCGAGGTGAAGGCCCGGTTCGACGAGGAAAAGAACATCCGCGAGGGGGCCCGGTTGGAAAAGGCCGGCTGCTTCGTGATTTACGGGGTGAGCAAGTACAAGACCCACACCAAGTTGCTGATGATCATCCGCAAGGAAGGGGAGAAGGTGACGCGCTACGTGCACATCGGCTCGGGCAACTACAACGAGCAAACTTCGCGCCTCTACACCGATTTGAGCCTGCTGACGACCAACGACACGTACGGCCATGACGTGTCGGAATTCTTCAACGTCATCACCGGGCACTCGCAGCCCGACGATTACGAGTACCTCATCACGGCCCCGAAGGACATGCGTCAGCAACTCATCCACTTGGTGCGCGAGGAGGTGAAGCATGCCAAGAAGGGCCATCCGAGCGGCATCGTAATGAAAATGAATTCCTTGGAAGACAAAGAGCTGATCGACGAATTTTATAAGGCGGCGAAGGCGGGCGTGCCCATCCGTTTTGTGGTGCGGGGTATCTGCTGCCTGCGGCCGGGCCGGCCGGGGCTGAGCGATAATATTGAGGTCAGGAGCATCGTGGGCGAGTATTTGGAGCACGCGCGGCTGTTCTACTTCCACAACGGTGGCGAGGCCCGCCTCTACGCCGGTTCGGCCGACATCATGGTGCGTTCCTTCGACCGGCGCATCGAGGCGCTGTTCCTGATTGTGAATCCGCAGCTGCGGCGAGAAGCCATTAGCATCCTCATGCTCAATCTGCTGGACAATCAGAATAGTTACGTGATGCGTGAGGATGGGGCTTATATCCGGCAGCGCCCCGCCCCCGGCGAGCTGGCTGTGAACGTGCATAAGGACTTCTACCGCCGCGACGAAGGCCAACTGGCTTTGGCTACGCCCGAAGGCCTGCTCACTTTGCTCGCCCAGCAAACCGTCCGTCGCGAAGAAATGGTCGCTGCTTTGGTAGCCGCCGAAGCCCAAGCCGCTGAAGTCGTGGCGCAAGCGTCAACCGTGGGCGACGACTCCACGTTTGGCGAAGGCATTGGCGACGAGGAAGACCTGGCGGGCGTAGACACCGAAGCGGAAACCGTACAGGCGGATTTGGAATAGATATCTGGTGCTTGGTTGGTGGGGTCCCATTGTCATTGCGAGGACGAAGGACGAACAATTCGTCCTGGTCTTAAGCGCCCAACATTCTAATGTGACAAGCCTCGGCTCTGGATGGAGTCGGAGCTTGTCACATAACCAAGCCAGTCGTTGGGACTGGGACGGATTGCTGTGCTCCACTGCGTTGCGCTTGCAAGGATGACTACGGCCCCAGGCCTCAAAACTCACTCCATGCCCGCCGGCATGTTCTGCACCGCGGGTATGGGCGGGTGGGCGGGGTGGCCGCTAGAGGGGCTGATTTCGTCGAAATGATCTTCGAACAGGGTTTGGAGCATCCCATCCTTCAGGCCGATGTCGGGCACCACCATGCTGCTGACGTTGGCCCACCGCATGGCCGAAAGATAGATGTGGCCGGCGGGCACGATGACGTCGGCGCGGTCGGGGTTGAGCATAGCCACGTTCACACGTTCTTCCATTGTTAAGGCGGCGAGGCGCGCAAGGATTGTTTCGAGGCTGCGGCGGGCAACGGCTTTGTTGGGCGCAGCTGGCGACATGCTGTAGAGTTTGTTGATGTTGCCGCCCGTGCCGATGGCTCTGGTGACGTGATAACGGCGGGCATTTTCGCGCACCCAGGCCTCCATGCGGACCCAAAGGTCGGCCTGGGCGTCGGTGTCCCGGGCCCCGCTTTCCTCTTGCTGCATCCGGCGGATGGAGCCGACTTCGAACGACTGTGCAGCCACTTTGCGGCGGTCGTGGTAGATGTTGAACTCGGTGCTGCCGCCGCCCACGTCGATGTGCAGGTAGTGCTTGTTGTCTTCCAGCAAGTGCTCGATGACGCGGTTGATATAGAAAGCTTCGTCTTGGCCGTTAATCACCTGGATGTGCAGGCCTAGCTCATTGCGCACACGGGCGGCGATGGCCGCGCCGTTGGTGGCCCCGCGCATGGCCGACGTAGCGCAGATGAGGTGGTGCGAAACTTCGTGCACCTCCATCAGTAGCTTGAGCGAGTGCAGAAATTTGACAAACTTTTCGGCCTTCCGAGGTGAAATCTCGCCGGAGGCAAACACGTCTTCGCCGAGCCGCATGGGGTAGCGCACATATTCGACGCGCTTGAGACGGAACCGGTCTTCGTAATTCAGTACAGCCGAAATCTGGCACCGCACCGCGTTGGAGCCGATGTCGATGGCGGCGAGTTTACATAGCGGGTACTCCACAGGCAGGGGCGTTGAATGATGCGGCAAAGGTAGGGCCGGGAGCGCTGCTGTTCGAACTACTGAGCGCCTATCTTACGTGCCGAACGATGCATCACCATGCCTGCTGCCAACTTGCGCTACCTGACCGCCCCGGCCCCGCTGGGCCTGAGCTTGCTGTTTGTGGCAACGACGCTGGCGGCGGCGTGGCTGCTTGGGCGGGCGCTACGCCCAGCGGGAGTGCGGCCGGGGCCGGAATGGCTGGCGGTGCTGGCGTAGTTGGGCTTGCAGGCAGGGGTGAGGGGGAGTGGTTTTTACTAAACCCATTTGGGTAGTTTGCCGCCGCGATTTGTGCTGGGGCTGCTGGCATTGCTCGTGTTAAGAGCCGGCTGGCATTTTTTGCGCAAGCTGTCGCCCGCTCGGTTGATACCAGCTTGGTGCGGGTATCCGTTGAAATTACTTTGTACGGGTTGGCCGCTGCCCACCTCGTACCCGAGCTGATGACTTTTGCCGGGCAGAATTTCGACATTGTGGCCGGTATTAGTGCTGGCTTAGTGGGGTGGCTGGTGCGGCGCGGAAAAGTCAGCAAGACGGCGCTGCTGGTCTGGCACCTGGGGCCCCCTGGGCCTGCTGGGTAACATCGCGCGACTAGCGGTGCTGGCCGTGCCGTCGCCGCTGCAACAACTGGCTTTCGAGCAGCACAACGTAGCGGTGTTACGGTTCCCGTTCGCGTGGTTGGCGGCGTTTGCGGTGCCGGCGGTGCTATTGAGCCACGCAGCGGGTTTGATGCAGTGGTTGGGGCGCGACGGGCGCTCAGCCGCCATTGAATAGCCGCCGCAGATGATTAGCCTTAAACGGTAGTGTCCAGTAGGAAACGTATGGGCCAACGGGTCGGATTAGGCAAGCCTCGGCTGGGAATCTAATCCGGAAACGGCTAGTTTAAGGAGAAACAGTAGACGCATGGGAGAAGCCAAAGCCTTTCTCTGTGCAAAAAAACCGCGCTTGGTGTTATCAGGGCGTTTGGCCTGCTAACTCTTTCAGTACCTGAGGAACGCCGACGCTGGCTGGGGCCGTTACATAGCGCACACCGCGCCGGCCGGCTTCGGGCTGGTGCGGATCGATGACGTAGATGGGACAGCCGGCCGGGGCGTGGTGCAGTAGGCCCGCCGCCGGATATACCTGCAGGGAGGTGCCCACTACCAGCAGCGCATCGGCGGTAGCCACAGTTTCGGCCGCTTCCTCAATGGCGGGCACCATTTCGCCGAACCAGACAATGTGGGGCCGTAGTTGCGTACCATCGAGGCCCAGTTCGCCGAGTTTAATGTCGCCGGGGCAATTGTAAACCGTGTTTTCGTCGGCTACGGTGCGCATCTGATTCAGGCTGCCGTGTAAGTGCAACACATCGGTCGAGCCGGCGCGCTCATGCAGGTCGTCAACGTTTTGGGTGACGATGCTCACGCGCCAGCCGGGCTGCTCTTCAAACCCGGCCAAGGCTAGGTGAGCAGCGTTGGGCTGCACGCCGCGGGCCTGAGCGCGGCGCTGATTGTAAAAATCCAGCACCAGCGCCGGGTTGCGGGCGAAGGCCTCGGGTGTTGCCACGTCCTCCACGCGGTGCTCTTCCCAAAGGCCGTTGGTGTCGCGGAACGTGCGGATGCCGGATTCGGCAGAGACGCCGGCCCCGGTGAGGACAACGAGGTGTTTCATGTTAGAGAAAAGCCGCCTCAGGTAGCTTTCGGCCGCAAAGTTAAAATCGGGGCCTTGGCAGTTGCGGTGTGCATAAAGGCAGCCTGTAAACCTACTGCCGGTGCGGCAAGGTAAGGGCAGGCGGGAGACAGCAAAAGCGCACGGCGACGGCGGTCGCAACGACCGGCACCAGCATCAGCTATTTCGCGCCAGCGGTTGTTTTCTTAGGGGCCGCCTTCTTTGGAGCGGCCGCTCTGGTTGCCGGTTTCTTCGCGGCCGACGAGGGTTTTTTAGCGACTGGCTTCCTGGCGGTCGGCTTTTTCTTAGCGGGCTCGTCTGCACTCTTCTCCGCCTTGATGTCCTTCTTAGCGAAGCGACCACCTTTGGCAGGCTTGTCGGGAGTGGCAGCGGCCAACTCCAGGCAGCGCTCCAGCGTGAGGTCGACGGGCTCCTCGCCCTTCGGGATTTTCACGTTCTTTTTGCCCGCCACGATGTAGGGGCCAAAGCGCCCGTTCAGTACCTGAATGTCGGGGTTTTCGGGAAAAGCCTTGATGAGACGCTCAGCGTCGGTTTTGCGTTTGTTCTCGATTAGCGCTACGGCTTCTTCGGCCGTAATCGTGTAGGGATCTTGCTCCTTGGTGAGCGAGAAAAACTTGCCTTCGTGCCGGATATATGGCCCGAAGCGGCCGAGGGCCGCCGACATGTCTTTGTCCTCGAACTGGCCCACGATGCGCGGCAGCTTGAAGAGGTCCAGGGCTTCGTCTAGCGTCAGGCTTTCGATAAACTGGCCTTTGCGTAGGTTGGCGTAGGCGGGCTTCACCTCGCCGTCGGGGTCCCCCAGGGCCACGTAGGGGCCATATTTACCCAAGCGCGCCGTGATTTTGTCGCCCGTTTCGGGATGCACGCCGATTTCGCGGGTGCTGCCCAGGGTGCTGCGCTCAATGTCCTGCCCGGCCTCGATGGTCGCGTGAAACTTACCGTAAAAGCCGGTCAGCATCGTGGTCCAGTCCTCTTGGCCGTTGGCAATCTGGTCGAACTCGTCCTCCACCTTGGCCGTGAACTGAAAGTCCACCACCGTGGGGAAGTGGGCCACCAGAAAATCGTTGACCACCATGGCCGTATCCGTTGGGAAGAGCTTGGCTTTCTCGGCCCCGTAGTTTTCGGTTTTCACTTCGGTTCTCACCTCGGGGCCCTCCAGCGCCAGCACGTGGAACTTGCGCTCCTTGCCCTCGCGGGTGTCTTTTTCCACGTAGCCGCGCTTCTGCACCGTGCTGATAGTAGGAGCGTAAGTGCTGGGCCGGCCGATGCCTAGCTCTTCGAGCTTTTTCACCAGCGAGGCCTCCGTATAGCGGGCCGGCGGGGCCGAAAAACGTTCCGTGGCGCTGAGGCGCTGCAACGGCAAGACCTGGCTCACGCTCAGGGGGGGCAGGCCGCGCGAGAAGCTGCTTTCACCGTCCTTGGCGTCGTCCTCGTCCTCGTCGTCCTTGCTCTCGGCGTATACTTTAAGGAAGCCCTCGAAGGTAATCACCTCGCCCGTGGCCGAAAACGTGACGCCGGGCTGCGTGCTGATGCCGATAATGGCCGTGGTGCGCTCAATCACCGCCTCAGCCATTTGCGAAGCCATGGCGCGCTTGCGAATCAGGTCGTACAGGCGCTGCTCGGAGGCGTCGGCCCCCGCTTTCACGGCCCCGAAGTCGGTGGGGCGGATGGCTTCGTGGGCTTCCTGGGCCGAGGCCGACTTGGTTTTGAAGGTACGGGTGTGGTGGTACTCGGCCCCGTAGGCGGCCGTAATGGCCGACTCGGCCCCCGCCAGGGCCTCCCCCGACAGATTCACCGAGTCAGTGCGCATGTAGCTGATTTTGCCGGCCTCGTACAGCTTCTGGGCCACGCTCATGGTCTGTGCCACTGAGTAACCCAGCTTGCGCGATGCTTCCTGCTGCAGGGTCGAGGTGGTGAACGGCGCGGCTGGGCTGCGCTTGCCGGGCCTTTTGTCGAGACTTTCAATTTGGTAGGTGGCCCCCACGCAGCGCGCCAGAAACGCTTCCGCTTCGGCACGAATCTTAAAGCGGGTAGGCAGCTCTGCTTCGAGCACGGCCCCGCGGCCGGCGTCGAAGCGGGCCACCACGCGATAAGCGCTGGCCGAAAGATGGTTGGCTACTTCGCGCTCGCGTTCTACTACCAAGCGCACGGCCACCGACTGCACGCGGCCCGCCGAAAGGCCAGGCTTCACCTTTTTCCATAGAACTGGGCTCAGCTCGAAGCCTACGAGGCGGTCGAGCACGCGGCGAGCTTGCTGGGCGTTCACCAGATTTTGGTCCACTTCGCGGGGGTTTGCGATGGCCCCCAGGATGGCATTTTTAGTGATTTCGCGGAATACGATGCGGCGCGTTTTGGCTCGGGGTAGGTTCAGCGTTTCGGCCAAGTGCCAAGATATGGCCTCGCCTTCGCGGTCGTCGTCACTCGCCAGCCACACGGTTTCGGCTTCCTTAGCCAGCTTTTTGAGCTGGCTGATTAATTCTTTTTTGTCGGCTGAAACCACGTAGGTGGGCTTGAAGCCGTTGGCGATGTCGATGGCGTTATTGTCTTTGGGTAAGTCGCGCACGTGCCCGTAGCTGGAGCGTACCACGAAGTCCTGTCCCAAGTAACCCTCAATGGTTTTGGCCTTGGCCGGCGATTCGACGATAACTAAATTCTTAACCATAGAGCAGAAAGCAAGGGTAGAGTGCAAGCAAACGAAAAGGACTGACGTAACACAGAAACAGCGTCAAAGATTAAAACGCGGGCGCAAAGATGCCGGAATAATCCGGCTCCGGGGCCCAGGCGCTCCAGTAACCCTGCCGCGGTCCCGATTTCGGGCCCCGCAACGGCCCGAGTATTTTTGCTAATGCGGCCAATCCGGACGACCTTCGCCGGCCCGTTTCACGTCGCCTCTCCACGATAGAGTTCCTTAGTATATGGCTTCCCCGAAGACTTCGCAACCCAAACTCCGTCGAGACCCGGCCGTAGCCACGAATTCGGCGGACGACGCGAAGGGTACGGCCCTTCACGGCCCAAATCTTGACATTATACGAACCAACAACGACCTTACCCGCAAACGGGGCAGTTCGCGCGGTTCCATCGACACCCAGGACCCGGGCTATGTCAACGACCAGCTCAATCGAGTGCTTTACGCCCTCGACGCCTTCAAAAAAGGAGACGTAAGCGTGCGCCTGTCCAAGCAAAACGACGACATATTCGCTGAAATCGCGGAAGCCTACAACTCCATGGTGGAGATGATCGGTGGGGTGGGCGGCGAGGTGTCTCGCATCTCCAAAGTAGCCGGCGTGGAGGGCAACCTGAAGGCCCGCGCCTCGGCTGAGGGCGCTTCCGGGTTTTGGCGCGACATGATCAACAACATCAACGGCCTCGTCGACAGCATCGCGGTGCCGGTGCTGGAAGTGGGCAAAGTGCTGAAGAATATCAGCCGCGGTAACCTTGACGAAAGCTTTCAGATTCCGGTGTCGGGCGACTTTAAGGTAATGGCCGAAACCATCAACAAGACGATCGATAACCTGAACGTGTTTGCCGGCGAGGTGAGCCGCGTGGCCCAGGAAGTGGGCACCGAGGGCCGCCTGGGCGGCCAGGCCGTGGTGCCCAACGTGGGCGGCGTGTGGAAAGAGCTGACCGACAACGTGAACACAATGGCCTCGAACCTGACGAGCCAGGTGCGCGACATCGCCAACGTGGCCACGGCTGTGGCCCGCGGCGATTTGAGCCAGAAAGTGACTGTGGAATTGAAAGGCGAACTGTTGCAGCTCAAGGCCAACCTCAACCAGATGGTGGATTCGTT
>JANPOR010000491.1:0-12455 GCA_031428075.1 Hymenobacter sp.
CTAAGCCAGCAGTTGGGCGGCGTGCTCCCGGGTATCTACCTTCTTGATAATATTTTCTATAACGCCATGGGCATCAATGAGAAATGTAGTACGCACGGTGCCCATGTAGGTTTTGCCGTAGTTTTTCTTCTCCTGCCACACACCGTAGGCCTCCACGATTTTGTGGTCCGTATCGACGAGCAGCGGGAAGGGTAAATCGTACTTCAGGACGAACTTTTTGTGGGCTGTTTCGCCGTCTACACTCACACCGATAACCTTGATATTCTGGGCCGTAAGCTCGGCTTGATGGTCGCGCAGGTTACAGGCCTGGGCGGTGCAGCCAGGGGTGTCGTCTTTGGGATAGAAGTACAGGGCCACGCGCTGGCCCCGCAGGTCGGCGAGGCGGATGAGGTGGCCGTCCTGGTCGGGGGCAGCAAAGTCGGGGGCGGGTTGGCCGGGGGCAAGGATCATCAGCTTACAAACTAGAAGGAAAAGAATAAATTACAGCGTCAGCGGGATCACCCGCTCGTTACCAGCCTGGTCGGTGAGGTGCAGCTCGGCGGGGCCGCGCAGGTGGGGCCCCAGCGTGTCGGCGGGCACGGTGAAGAGGGTAGCGTTCTTGTGCTCGTAGCGCAACAGCCGGAACTGCCCGCCTACCAGCAGCTTGTAGCTGGCCAAGCCCGACATGTCGTCGCCGACCCGAAACAGTGCCTGCCGGCCCGGCCGGCCGATGAGGCTGCCGGTGGGGGCCTTCACGTCGGTGAGGATACGGTAGGAGGCGAACTGCTTCACCACGGCCGAAATCTGGCCCTGCTCGTCCCACTGTCCGCCCACGTAGGCCTTGCCGCCCTTGGGCGTAGCCGAGTAGATGGCCGAGCGGCGCAAATCGGCCAGCGGGGCGGCGGGTTTAAGAGTGAGGCGAAGGGGGTAATAGAGCGGCGTAATGGGCGAGCCGACCGTCCAGAAACCATTACCGGAAGGCTCAGACCGGAAGCCCGTGCTAAGGTAGACGTTATTGAACAGCGTCTGGGCCCCGAACGATAGGTTGACGCGGGCCGTCGAATAGTTGGTTTCCCGCCCGGCTGGAATCATTATCTGGCGGTCGAACTTCTTCGTGACGCCCCTGAATTGCAGCGAGTCGGGCAAGCCGGCGCGTAGGTCGTAGAGGTACACGTTCTCGCTGCCCACCGTGTAGCTGGGCCGCACTTCGAGCTGGCGGCTGCCTTTGTAAAGCAACAAGTTGCTCCCTACAGCGGCCGTGTCGGGGTCGGCCGCTACGGCCTTGAGCAGGTTGCGGTCGATTTCGTAGCGCAGGGCTTGGCGCTTCACCAAGCCCGAGCGGGTTTTGAAGTAGGCCGACGCCTGGCCGCGGAGCACAAAGTGCAGGGCCGTCTGGTTGTTGTAGGAGTCGGCGAGCACCACGTCCACTGCGTACACCTTGCCGGCTTCCACATTCAGCCGGCCCTTGCCGGAGCCAGGGGCGGTGTACATGGCCAAGTCGTTGCCTTCGTCTACCCACAGCTTTTGCAGCGGCCGGCCTTGGAGGTGCTGGTACTGAAAATCCAGAAAATTGGCCACTTGCCGGGTGCCCGTCGGGAAGGGCACGGCGTCGATGTTGTGCTCGTAGTACGGCTGCCCGTTCACCTTTACGGCCACGCGCTGCACGCCGTTCTTGTTCCACACGCCGTCGAAGCGGTCGAAGCCCTGCACCAGCAGGCCCACGGTACCAAAGCAATTGATGGTGTCGGGCCAGGCCGTGGCCACGCCCGCCGCGGGCTGCACGCGGGGCGCGAATACCTTCTTATCGAACCGGCCTTCTACCCGCGCCTCGATGCCCAGCGGCTCCACCGCGAAGGCCTGAAAGGTGGGCGCCACGTGGTCTTGCAGCTCCGGGAAGCCGCCCCATTGCAGCGGGTTGTACTGGCGGTCCTGGGCGTCGCGTACTTCCCAGTGCAGGTGCGGGCCCACCGAGCCGCCGGTGTTGCCCGAGAGGGCCACCACTTCGCCGCGCTTCACGGGGTATTTATCCTTCGGAAAAAACAGCTCCACTTCGTAAGCCTGCTTCTCGTACTGGCAGCGCAGCAGCTCGACGGCCTCGGGGCCCTTAAATTCGTTGAGGTGGCCGAACACCGTCGTCAGCCCGTTTGGATGGGTGATGTAGAGCACGTTGCCGTAGCCAAACGACGACTGTTTGAGCCGCGAGATGTAGCCGTCGGCCGCCGCGTACACGGGCTGGTTCACCCCGCTGCCGGTCTTGATATCGATGCCGCCGTGGAAGTGGTTGGGCCGCAACTCGCCCATGCTGCCGGCTAGAAAGCTCTGCTTGCCCGGTGCGATGGGAAACAGGAAGTAGCCCGGGGCCACCGCTGGCCGGGACTTGGCCGGCAGGGCCCGGGGGGCCCGGCGTTCTTCGGCCGTGTCGGCCTCCTGCCCGCCGGCCGGGCCGGGCAGCAGCCCCATTGCCAAACCCCAAGCTAATATCCAACCCAAGGTCTCCCGCTGCCGGAGAGGCATTTGTCTGCTTTTTAATAACCTCACAACCAACTGATTAATAGTTCATGCGATAACTCGTAACAGGTCGCTCATCCAAAAAACGCGGAAAGAACACCATGCTGAGCTTGTCGAAGCACGACGTTATTTGACGTAATACCGCTACTTCACGGCCACTTCCAGCAGCTTTTCGCCTTCGAGGTAACCCACCAGCTGGTCGCCTACTTGCACGGGCCCCACGCCGGCCGGGGTGCCGGTGAACAGCAAATCGCCCTGCTTGAGCGTGATGTAGCGTGACACGAAGCTGATAATCTTAGCGAACGGGTGCAGCAGCATCCCCGAATTGCCGGTCTGGCGGGTTTGGCCGTTTACTTCCAAGTGGAAATTAATATTGGTCAAATCGGCGAACTCGGCCACCGGTCGGAAAACGGGGGAGATGGGCGCCGAGCCGTCGAAAGCCTTGGCCAGTTCCCAGGGCAGGCCTTTCTTTTTTAGCTCGCTTTGCAGGTCGCGGGCCGTGAAGTCGAGGCCCAGGCCGATGGCGTCGAAGTAGGTATGGGCAAACGCTTCGTCGATGTGGCGGCCGTTCTTGCCGATGTGCAGCACCAACTCCAGCTCGTGGTGGATATCGGTCGAGAAATCAGGGTAGAAAAAAGGTTGGCCGCGCTGCACCAGCGCGGTTTCGGGCTTGAGGAAGATGACCGGCGCGGCGGGTGTTTCGTTGTGTAGCTCGGCGATGTGGTCGGCGTAGTTGCGGCCGATGCAGACAATTTTCATAGCGGGTGAATGGAACCAGAGGAAAGCCCAAAACTACGGACAGCAGCGGCAGCGGGAAACACTTACGCAACCGGTTTCCGTATGTGGGGGACGCCGCGCGGCTTTGGCCCCAAAAATGTTAGGGTTGGGGCCCCTGCGCTACACTTTCCCAAAAACGTTCTTTTCGTATGCTCCGCAAAATTTTCTTTCTCGCCGGCGTGGCCCTGCTCACGTCGTGCGCCACGGTGCCCATTACCGGCCGCCGCCAGCTCAGCCTCGTCAGCAGCGGCGAGATGAATTCACTGGCCAGTACCCAGTACCGCACGTTTCTGACTGAAAATAAGGTCTCGGCCGATGCTGCCGATGCCGCGATGGTGAAGCGCGTGGGCCTGCGCATCCAGCGCGCCGTGGAGCAGTACGTGGCCCAAAACAACCTCCAGGGCCAGCTCGACGGTTACCAGTGGGAGTTTAATCTGGTGGATAACAAGGAGGCCAACGCCTGGTGTATGCCCGGAGGTAAAGTAGTGGTGTACACTGGTATTCTGCCGCTTACCCGCGACGAAAACGGGCTCGCGGTGGTGCTGGGCCACGAGATTTCGCACGCCGTGGCCCGCCATGGTGCCGAGCGCATGAGCGACCAGCTCGTGACTCAGGCTGGCGGGCAGGTGCTCTCGGCAGCCCTTTCGCAAAATCCTACCCAGACCAAAAATATGTTTCTGAGTGCCGTTGGGGTGGGGTCGCAACTTGGGATGTTGCACTTCAGCCGCACCCAGGAAAGCGAGGCCGACCACTTGGGCCTGATTTTTATGGCCATGGCGGGCTATGACCCGCGCGGGGCCCTACCTTTCTGGCAGCGCATGGCCGCCAAAAGCCAGAATAGCACCCCCGGCCTCTTCTCCGACCACCCCACCGACGCCACCCGCATTGCCGACATCGAGCGCCTGCTACCTGAGGCCGAAAAATACTACAAACCCCGCTAGTGCCGACTCTCTCGTCCTCTTCTACCGTTTGCGCAAGGCCAATTCCCCCCCGTTTGCTGGGTTTGGGCCTACTGACTTTGCTGGTGGCGTTGCTGGCCGGCTGCGAGACTTCACGGCACGGTGCCAGTGAGGTAACCATGCCGGAATACAACACCAAGGCTACCGTGCCCAATAAGCAGATTGCCCAGGTAGCGGGCGACAATATAAAATTTAAAACCTCGCAGGCCACGTTGGCATCGGCCTTTATCCACGAGTTCGGCGACGGGACTGTGATTGACCGCGTGATGGTGCGCCGGGCCCCCGGGGACGACGCCAGCATTTACTACCTGGTGGGCATGGGCCTGCGCAACGGTATGTTCCGGGCGATGGCCCTGCCGTTGCAGGGCGGCGGCGATAACACCGTGTTTCTCAGCCCCACGGCCGCCCGCTACATCATCACCGGGGTGGGCTGCTCGTCGTGCTACTTCAACTTCGAGGGCGACCGCATCGTGGGCACGCTCTGCGAAGGCAACCCTGGCGGCGGCCGCTGCGACCTGCGCCGAGAGCCGGGCAACACGCTCTTCCCTAAATAATTATTGCCCATGAAGCCCGCTTATAAATGGCTGTTGCGCGCAGCCCTCACGGCCCTGGCGGTGCTGCTGACCACCGACCGCCGCCGGGGCCCTGCGCCGGTTCCCGAATCAAAAAAGCCCGCCGAATAAGCGGGCTTTTTACTTGTTAACTGGCTTCGGTTTCGCTGTTACGGCTCCTGACGGGCCAAAAACCGCGCTGGATTTTATTTCAATTTGACAACCGGCGTTTTGCTCATCATCACGGTTTCGGGCAGCGATTGGGCCGTGGCGATGTTATCGAGCCGGGCGGGCTTATCCGCCTCGCTGCGGCCGGCGGCGAGCAGCAGCTGGCCGTGGCGGGCGTACTCGTTCCAGTGCCGGCGGAAGGCGGGCTGCGCATCGGCGGCTTTGGGGAAGTAAGCCCATTCATCCACCAGGCCTGTGGCGCGGTTCACCAGTACTTCGTAGCGGTTTTCGGGCGTCACGCCCACGTTTTCAAAGGTCATGCCCAGTACGTCGGCCGGGGCGCCGTCCATGGTTTTACTCTCGCCCCGGTAGGTGAGCTTCACGCCTGGATCCTCCAGCTTGAAGGGCATCACCAACCAGTAGGAATTGTTGATCCAGACGGGAGTGAGCTTTTCGAGCACTTTTTGGCCGGCGGGGGTAGCCGAGATGTCTTTCCCGCGGCTGTACACGTGGCCCTGCTTGGATTTAAGGTTGTAGTTCGCCACCAGCGTGTCTTGTTCCCAGTGGAAATCGCCGGTTTCCTTATCCCAAATTTGGTACTGGCCGCCGAAAAAATCCCAGGCGAGGTAGCGGGTGTTGTTCCAAGCGTCGGCGCCACCCATCGCGCTCATCACGCGGTCGGCCACGGCCGCAGCCTTGGGGTCAGATTTTCTGGCGGAGCAGCCCAGTAGCAACTCGCTGCCCGCAGCCAGGCTTAAAAACGAAGAAACGAAGCGCATGAGGAAGTTGAAAAAAAGTGATGAGCCGTTGAACACCGCCCGCTTACAGCGGGCTGCCGAAGAAAACGAGGAGTTTATCAACCCTCTAAAGGTATCAGTTTTTCCGCTTCCAAATGCATAATTCAACGGGCTGGAACAACCACCGAAAACGCGAACGGCGGGAGTTCAAAGTCCGATTTTCGCCCACGGCGGCAGCTTTGCGCTGTGGGCTGCGGGATTTGGAATTATCATCGCACTTAAATGCCTGCTATTTCCCCGCACCATGCACTGCGCGGGGCCCGCTTTATTATGAGAAAAATAACCCTTTCCCTGCTACTGGCGCTGTGCTGCTTTGGCTTGCGCTGTGCGCCTGCCAGCGCCGGTACCAGGCCCGCTGATACTTTGCCGGCCACGGCCCTGCGGCCCTACGGCCGGTACGTGCTCAACAGCGCGCAACAGTTGGAGCTGATCAGCTCAGCGGTGCATTTTGGGTTCAGTTTTAAGGGTCCCGAATGCCAGATCTTCGCTTCCCTGCCGAACGCCGGGGACCACAACTACTTGCAATACGAACTGGACGGGGTGCCCCAAAAACGCCTTCGCATCGACGGAAATACGAAAGCGCCGGTCGTCATCGCGGCCCCGGGCGCGGGCAAGCACACCGTGTGGATATACAAGGCCACGGAAGCCCAGACGGGGCCCATCTTCATTCAGAAAGTAACCGGCAGGAAAGTAAAATCCCTCGCCAATCCCTCAGCCCCGCTGATTGAGTTCATCGGTAACAGCATCACCTGCGGCGCAGCGGCGGACGCGTCGGAGGTACCGTGCGGCACCGGCGACTACCACGACCAGCACAACGCGTACATGGCCTACGGCCCCCGGGTGGCCCGGGCCCTGGGCACCAACTTTATGCTGAGCAGCGTGAGCGGCATCGGCGCCTACCGCAACTGGAACACCAACGGGCCCACCATGCCCCAGGTGTACGAAAAGATTGATTTCCAAGAAAAGAACCCGCAGCGCTGGGACTTTGCTACTTACGTGCCAGCAGTCGTCAGCATCGCGCTGGGGACGAACGACTTTAGCAACGGCGACGGCAAAACCGAGCGGCTGCCGTTCGACAGCGCCCGGTTTGTAAGCGCCTACGCGCAGTTTGTCACGCTGGTCAAGTCGAAATATCCCAAGGCGCGTATCGCCCTGCTGAGCAGCCCCATGGTGAACGGCAAAAACCGCCGCACCCTGCAAAATTGTCTGACGGCCATCAAAACAACCACCGATGCGGCGTATCCCGCCGACCAGTCCGTTGCCCTGTACTTCTTCCCGCCGATGCAGGGCCGGGGCTGCGGCGGCCACCCGAGCGTGGAAGACCATGCCATTCTGGCCCAAGAGCTGGGACCGTTCTTTCAGAAGCTGCTGTAATTTAAGCAGGTATGCTTAGAGCCCGTTAAAAATTAGGCTGTAACTATGCTCTCGTGTCTGTAGAAATGGCTTCCGGGGTACTTTTCACCGTCTCCCTGTGTGCCAGCTAATTCCTAAGTAGGTTGTTTTTGCGCCGCTTTGAGGAATGAAACAGTAGGAAACGCTAATCTCTAACAGGCCATTACCCAAAGAGCAACTGGGCCCGCGGTTTACGCCGCGGCCATGGGGCCTAACCCATGCAGCAGGGATAAGCAGACCAGTGAAAAAACTACTGAACGAGGGCCCATGGCTAAGCAGAAATACATTAGTATTATTCCTTAGTGAAGACTTTGCCTGAAGCAGGAGCCTGCTGTGGCGCTGGCGCGTTGGTTGGCATGGCGCTGGTGCGCTTGACTTTCTCCGGCCGCATCCACTACCCCCTCTGCTCTCCTACTTACCAGCCAACTTTTGGGGCAGAAGGGATGCGGGCGCTAACCGATTTGCCATGAGCAACTGCGGTGCTTTCCGAATAGAAAGCAATACCTGCAGGGGCCACAGCCGGGGCATGGCTAACGGGATGACTAGTGGCACCGATGCTACGCGGCTGGCTCCACTACGACGAAGGCGATGCATGTACGCTACAATAGGCTTCTCAACGAAATAATAAGAGGGTAATGAGCAGATTATCGCCAAGATAGCACCCGTGTAATACGGCCATCGACTGTAAAAAATAAGGTCGCCTGAAATCCGGGACAACACGGCATAGACCAGGAGTAGTCCCCACATGTGATTGAGGTACACGGAGTAACTCACCTCACTGAACCACGTCACGGCCCGTGGCACCCGAACGGTTCGGGTCAGCAAAAACTCAAGCGCCAGGAAGGCCAACGCTACCGTCAACAGACTGGCGGGATAGTTATGACCCCGCTTACTCAGCAAGTAAATGCCCATGTACAAGCTCACAACGGCAGTGCCGTACAGCCAGGTAGGCAGCGCGGCCGGTATGCGCAGGCCTCGCTCAAACCCCTTGTAAAGCATCATGCCAACCAGAAAAAACGACTGGTAAAAAAAGATGACATTACCGGTCGCAAGGACCAGTGCCACGCAAAGGCCCAATAGACCAAGCTGATTGCGAATGGATAATAGATTGTATAATGGAAATAAAAGACAGAAGAACATTTCCTGTTTCAAGGACCAATATTGTGCATTTAACCCAAAATATTCGCCGGATTTGGTAAAAGATAAAGAGTGCAGGAAGGAGTCCAAACTAATGTCTTGGTAGCTGCCAACCAGTCGGGAGTTGTATTCTCGAACGCCCTCGGTGTAGATATTGCTATTTATATAATTAAAGGAAATATATAGTACTATTCCGGCCAGTATCGTGGCGGCAATGTACGCGGGGTACAGGCGCAAAAAACGTTTGCGCAAGTAATCCGGAAGCGAAAACTCGTTCCGGATGGAATACTGGGCAAAGAAACCGGAGAGAATGAAAAATAAGTAGACCCGCTGCGAACCCAGCGAAGTGATGAGGTCTGAAAAAAACAGCGGGTATTCAGCGAGGCTCCAGTTTTGCACCGGGAACTTGGCAACGTAAGCTTCGCCACCGCTCCAGAGGATAAACCTGGCATGGGTGAGGACTACGCCAATCGCAGCGATTGCCCGAATGATGTGCAGCTGCGCGACTTTATCTTTTTGAATCAAATCCACAAGCTATAATTTGTGAGCAGCTAAGGCTGGCCCTATTTCCGTGTACTATTAGGTTCGCACAGTGTGGCCTTAGCCATCACCCGTTCAACTTGGTTCTTCCCACAGCACACAGTGCGCGCGACCGGAGGCGAACTTTAAAGGGATAGCCGGGGGTGGCCGGTGGCTACGCAGGAAGGCTAAGTACCTGAACCACCCGGGGCAGTTTCCGGCGCTGGCGTCGTTCTTCCTGGTGCTGGTCTTGCTCGGCCTGCCTGGTGGCGCGAAATACCAGGAGCTGCTCGGTGAAGAGCCGGGCCTCGCCGGGCGTTTGAAACCGCCGTGGCGACATCCGGTAGCTGCCGCGTTTAAAGCTTCGCTCTTGCACCGGACGCCACAGCGGGCGCATCCAGTACCACACCCGCCGGCACTCTTCTACTTCGTACGGAAGTACGTTGGTAAGGGTCTGCGTCTGGATAATGCGGAATTCACTTATCATGAAACTGAGAAAAAACAATCAGGTTGAACGCATTTAAATTTTGCAGGCCAATTCCAGCTTATCAGAGCACTTTTTTATTTTGTGTCGGATATTTTTTTGCAAGCCTCAATGTCCTGTGAGCGAATAGAGGCCAATGACCCAATTTTAATGCGTTCAACCTGAAAAATAATGGAGAATAGAACGTCGCCGGTAAGGGCTACTACTGTAACTATTGCGGCTTGGCTAAGCCGTATAGTTTATTAATAAAGTTATATTTAGTAGAATTCTTGCGCGCGATTTTTGTGAGCTTATCTCGCTTGTAATACCGCGCTACCGGTGACTAAGTTCGTTGGCCTGCGCCCAGTGCTTTGGCGCTGGTCGGGCTGAGCCAGTAGCAAAACAGCAAGCAGTGCCACAAGAAAAAGATACCATACAACGTCGGAAGGAAGCTTTTGTAACTGAATTTCATTTTTAGAAATGGCCAACTTAGCGCTAGCTGTAGTAAATATGTGCATAGCAAAAGGAATCTGTAGGACTAAATAAATTACCAACACAAATCTATTTAGTCCTTCGCTCGGCGACTATAAATAATCATACCCTAAATGCGGTACCTGTTGATGTTATTGAGTGAGCTCTTGGCTCCACGAGCGCGCACCTGGGGGCCACTGTCCCGCGGCTGGCCGAGTGGTGGTTTTGGATTGATAAATTTGAATTCAGTCCTGGTCACACGGCTCCTGCAGGGCTGCTCCCTCTCTGTTATCAACTTGCAAGGCACCGGCGTACGCAAGGGCACCTGCCAGGCGGGGCATCAGGGGGCCGGGCATTGCACGCCCCGGTCCCTATAGCTGGGGCACAGTGGCCTGGCCCACGCAGGCCTGCGGACTGGCGGCGGCCGACTGCAGCGGCATGGCACCGAACGTGGCGCCGTGCTGAATGTACCGCCGACGCATACTTCACCCGTTAGTGCCAGCGCCAGGGCCGAGGCTTCGTAGGGGTCAAGTCCACTGCCGCCACCAGGCCCAACTACGTGCCGGTGCACGTTAGATAGCCCACAAACACATCCTGGTTCCCTTGGCTGATCAAAACGGTCTGCCAAAGCCAACGTGCTGGCTAAAGCTCCCAGTCACGAATACCCGGCCGGTGGCGTTGTCGTTGCCACCGCCACCGGCTGCCACTGCCCATTCCCAATTGCCGGCCGGCGAAAGTTTTGTGACGAACAGGTCGCTTTGGCCCTGGCTAACCAAGGTGGTAGCGCCAAACCGAACCTTTTCGGTGAAGGATCCTACTGCGTAGGAGTTGCCCGCGGCGTCGACGGCGATGTTTTTTACCACGGCACTGCCGCTAACGTTCGATTGGGCGGCCCACTGCCAGCGCGGAGTTTGGGCGTGGCTTGGCAGCGCTACTAACAGCCCAGGGGGTAAAATCGCTCGTAATTCCCGCCCAGCAGCGTGCATAAGACTTTTTTGGGCAATGTCAAACCCGCTGGAGCTGGGGCGTTAGTTAGCGAACGGGAGGCGAGATAAAGTAAGGGGTGAACTCACTGATAATGGGGATAAGTACGAAACAAAAATATTTATTCCGGGCCCCGCCATCTGGAAAATGTTTTACCCTAAATGCGGTATTTTATTGCCCTGAACGGATAACGTTATCTTTTTGCTCCAGCGGTTGGCAGGTCCGTTATCCCTTTGTGCAAACCGGCGTTTTCCCTCAAGATGACCTTGACTTTGTCTTCGTCGAGGGGCTTGTGGATGATGCCCGAAGCCAACGCGTGGTCGCTTGCCCGGGCCGTATCGGCCAAGGCAAGTGAGGAGGTAAGCAGGTAAATGCAGCAACGGCCCTCCAGGGCCGGGGCGTAAGGCGTCAGGGCGTCCAGAAACTGCCAGCCGTCCATCACGGGCATGTTCAAATCGAGGAAGATGACCTGAGGCGGGTCGGTTTCCAAGTGCGGCAGCAGGTAGGCCAACGCCTCTTCAGCGCCCACGAAGGAAATAATTTGGGCCCGGAAACCGCCCAGGCGCAGCACTTGCTCGGTGAGGAACAAGCTGACAATGTCGTCGTCTATGAGGTAGATAAGCATGCTGCTAAAAGTTAGTGCTGGTCGAGTTGGATGGTGAAGCGGGTGCCGAAGTCGACCTCGCTGGCGACCTCGATTTTGCCGCCCAGGGCCTCGACGTGGGTCTTGACCAGGAACAGACCGATGCCGCGGCCGCGCTGGTTGGTGTGGAAGCGCTTGTAGAGCTGGAACACGTCGGAGCCGGCCTTGAACACGTCGAAGCCCGAGCCGTTGTCGGCGAAGCTGATGCGGGCCCCGCCGCCGGGGGCGCGGGTGCAGGCGATGTCGACCCGCAGGGGGCGGGCCTCGGCGCGGTACTTGATGGCGTTGGAGAGCAGGTTGTAGAAGATGCTGTAGAGGTAGGCGTGGTCGCCGTGCACAGCCAGGCCCTCGTCGACGGCCAGCGCGACGCGGCCGCCGCACTGCTGCAGGGGCTCGTCGAGGTTGCGCACGGCCTGGGCGCAGACCTCGAGCAGGGGTACGGACTCCTGCTGGCCGGTGTGCTCCTTGTCGCGGATGGAGAGCACCAGGTTCAAGTCCTTGAGCACGGCGTCGGCCTGGGCCATGCTGTGGCGCAGGTGGCCCAGGGTGGTGTCGAAGACGGCGCTGGCCTGGTCCACTTTGGTGAGCAAGGTGGCCAGGCCCAGGGCGTTGGCCAGCGGGGCGCGCAGGTTGTGGGAGATGACATAGGTGAACTGCTGCAAGTCGCGGTTGTGCCGGTACAGGTCCTGCGTCATCTTCGCCTGGCTCGCCTCCACCTCCTTGCGGTAGTTGATGTTTTGCAGCAGGGCCACGAAGTGGGTCACCGCCCCGGCCTCGTTGCGGACGGGGGTGATGTCCATGGCCAGCCAGAGCGGCTCCCCCGACTTCTTGTAGTTGAGGATGGTCACCGAAAACGGTTTCCAGCGCTTCAAGCGCTCGCGGACGTGCCGCACGGTGGCCGGATCGGTGTCGGGGCCCGGCAGCAGCGCGTCCAGCCGTTGGTCCAGCACCTCGGCTAGGGCGTAGCCCGTGTGCCGGGTGAAGGCGTCGTTCACCCATTCGGTGCGCCCGGCCGCGTCGGTGATGACCACGCCGTTGTCGGTGCTGCGGGCCACCAGGGCCAGCAGCCTGAGCTGCTTCTCGGTCTCGACCCGTTCGCTGATATCC
>JANPOR010000492.1:0-3683 GCA_031428075.1 Hymenobacter sp.
CAGCCGGCCGATGGCGGCGTAGAGCGGCTCGACGTCGGGCGCCGGGGCAACGGCCGCGGGCACTTCGGCGAAAACCTGGGCGGCTTGCTGGCGCAGCTGCAGCTTCCAGCGCGTGATTTGGGCGGGGGCCAATTGGTAGCGAGCCGCCAACTCAGCCAGCGGCTGGCGCTCCGTGAGCGCGGCTAGCGCCACCTCGGCCTTGAACTCGGCCGTGTGCGACGGCGGGTGCGTTTTGGGGTCATAATCGAGCTAAGCTAGCCCGCCTAATCTGTCCAGCTTTTGGGGAGTACTACAGTGCATGGTGTGGGGTTTGGTAAACGTAGCCCTACTGTCCCTGCTGCTGTATAACGTAATCAAGTTCGTCAAGCAACGAATGACGGCCTGTCACCACTTGCTTAGGGTGTGATTAGTAGCACCCCAAGAGTGGGTGTTGTTAAACAAATAGGGCAGAACCTCCGACTCTGAGGTGCAGGTGTTCGTTTCCTGAGCATAACTTATTGTTATGCAATTATATGCCTGGTGTAAAGGCATGAACGCTAGCGTAAATATTCGTTTTCGCTACTCTCCTTCGATTGCCTCAAGGAGCGTGTAGAACCATCGTTTCTTACTACCCTTACGACGCATTCATACCTTATCAGTAGCAGTGAAGCTGCTTGGCGGCCAAGTCGGAGGTTTTACCCTATTTGTTTAACAACACCCAAATAGAGGCGGGCTCTTGTGCCATTCCGAGCAGGCGGCGGCCCACATCGTACAATGATTGTTGTGACTCAAGCCGCAGACTAAGCCGCCGCAGCTTTTTCGGCTTCTTGCTTGAGCAGCGCCAGCCATAGGGTGATGGAGGCACCCAGGCTCCGCTGAAATACCGGCTTTAGCAGGCGCACTAGCCAACCTTCCATGCCTTCCTCCACCCGCACGTCGGTGTAGCCCGCGCCCGCCGTCAGGGTCCAGTTGTGGACCGCAAACGCGCCGAAGGTCGTCCCCGACCAGCCCAGTGCCCGGCCTGGCTCGACCGTGTGCAAAATGGAGTGGATGGGGAACCCCCCGGTTTTCCAGTCGAAACTCGTGCCCGGCTGCAAGGGGCCGTTGAGGTGCGGTTGATGAATGTCGGACTGCCAAGTGGCCCACTTATCAATTTGGCTCAGCACCTGCCACACCCGCTCGGGCGAGGCTTGAATGCGCACGGTTTGGTCGGTGCGGGCCGGGGCATCGGGGTTGGGATGGGTGGCAGGCGCAAATTGGTTGGCCTTATCGGCGACCACGACGGCCGCCGCCAGCGCCCCCAGCCCCAGGGCTGTATAGGTGAGCGTTTGCTTTTTCATAAGCTTGCGGGAAAAGGAGGTGAAAAGGTTGCTATTGGAACGCCGGGGCGTAGTCGCGGGCAAAAGCGGCGAACTCTCGCGGGGCTTGGCCCGTGGCCTCGTGCACGCCGGCCGCGACCGTGGCCGCCTCGCCGCGGTGGTAGTGGGCGTAGTCCTCGATTACCCCTTCGGCTTGCCAGGCATCCATACCCAGGCCGAGCAGTGCGTCGTGCATGGCCGCTGGCGGCACGTCCATGAAGGCCACGGGACGGTGCAGGGCGGTGGCCAGCCCGGCGGCCATCTCGGCGTGGGTGAGGGCAGCGGGACCAGTTAGCTCATACACCCGGTTTTCGTGGCCGGGCTCGGTGAGGGCGGCCGCGGCCGCGGCGGCAATGTCGCGCACGTCCACGGCGCTGATGCGGGCTTCGCCGACGGCGGCAAAGAATTTACCCTGTTCGGCAATAGACATCTTGAACCCGAGCAGGGCCTGCATGAACAAGTTGGGCTGCAGGAAGGTGTAGGCCAGTCCGCTGGCCCGAATGGCCGCCTCGAACGCCGCGTGGTAGCGCAGAAACCGCACCGGCGAGCCGGCCGCCGCCGCCCACTGCGATTGCTTGACGAGGTGCCGCACGCCTGCCTGTCGAGCTAGCTCAACGAAGGCGAGCTGCTGCGTTTCAGCCTGGGCCGTGGAGTTGGTGAGCAGGAAAGCCCGCTCGATGCCGACCAGCGCGGCCGCCACGCTCGCCGCATCGTTGAAATCACCGGCTACCACTTCCACCCCCGGCAGCGCGGCCAGCGTCCGGGCCGGCGGCTCGTTCAGGGCGCGCACCATCGCGCGGAAGGGCACGCGCCGGGCGGCGAGCAGCTGGGTGAGTTCGGAGCCGATGTTGCCCGTGGCTCCCGTTACCAGCAGGGTAGGCGCGCGGCGGGTGGCTGATTTGTCAGCTGTCTTGGACTTGCTCATGACAGCGCTCTCGTTATAATGGGGCGAAAAACCACGGCAAGGGCCTAACTACCTCACCAAATAACCCCAGAATAACTCACTGATTATTAATAGAGTGCATGTAACAGGATAGAAAAAGTAGCGTTTTGGCTGTCCACAACTTGCTTTGCAAAACGCGCGTCTTTTACCTTAAACCTTCTTACGGTAGTTGCTGCCCTAAGGCTATCGCAACCCCTAAAAAACAGAGTTAAACTAAGTTCAGGCCATTGCTAACGTGTCTTGGTAGGTTTTCTAAGGCTATCTTCAAATAGGGGCCCGTTACTGGCTTTCTTGATACCTAGAATAGTCAGCAGCAGGCCCGAAAGCGAGTGTGATTTGGCGTGTTTGCCCGTTATTAAGTCGTGGGCGAACTTGTTGCAGGCGGCGACGTGGGCCGGACTGCCCAGGATTTGCGCCACCAGTTCGGGCGTGGTGATGCTCAGCTGCGCGAGTAGCCGGCCGGCGTTCTCGACCTGGTGCGCAGCCACCCCCGGCAGTGGGTTGACCGTGGCCCCTAGGTCGGGCAGCGTGGCCACTACGTCCACGGCTTGCGGCTTGACCGTGAAAACCACGTTTTTGAAGGCGCGGCCCTTCTTTTCTAGCGTGTAGCTGATGCTCAAATCGGTGTGCTCGTTTGCTCAAATCGGTGTGCTCGTTGATTTGCTTAACCGCAATATCCAACACTTTGGCTTTGAGCGTGGCAACTTTTGTGTATTCCTCATTTCCCTTTGCATCCACTAAGCCAAGCATTTTCTTGAATTCCAGCAGGTCGAATTTTTTGGTTTCGCCTACGTCTTTCCACTGGCTGCAAAGGGTGTAGATGCGTTTGGCGTGCTTGCTGGTGAGGCGAAGCGCCGACAGCAGCTCGAAGCTGGTAAAGTTGTTTTTGAGGTCAAATAAGTAGGGCCGAATGGATTCGGACAACTTGACCTCGATACGGCCCTCACCGGTCATGTATTCAATGTGCTGGAACATCCAAAGCTGCTTGTAACTCTTTTCAGTGAGCACTTCAAACATTCGAGAACCCATTGCTTCCGTGGCTTTTCGGAGGTAGTTGTAGGGGTCGCATACTAGTAGGAACGGAAAACAACGGTAGGGAACGCCGGCTGGCCGGGTTCGGGTCCACTTGGGTTTGTGGCGGGCGGGTCGTCTCAGAAAACGACCGCTTAATCGCTACCAAGGTGTTTTTTGAGAAAAGAAGGTTCTTGCCTGTTGGGTGTATAGCTTTTGCTCATCTCACCTATCAACGGCCAATTCTAGGTCCGTAAGTTGACTTAATGAGATAAAACAGGTTGTTTTTGGCGCTCAAATGGGCTTCGCGTTGTTCTCCGTTCCTACTATCGTGCGACCCCTTATAGCAGGCTTGTTTCTGCCACCAAGCGAAAACTGAGCGAATAAAACCT
>JANPOR010000493.1:0-11715 GCA_031428075.1 Hymenobacter sp.
GGCCCGCAATGCCCACCACCAGTGTAGCAAACACCAGCGGGGCAATAATGGTCTTTACCAGCCGTAAAAATGCATCACTGAGGACTTTAAGGTGCAGGGCCACACCCGGGGTGTCGTGCCCCACTTCAATGCCCACCAGCATACTGAGCACAACCCATCGGGTGAGGGAGCGGCGCGGGGCCACGGCCAGCGCCAGGGCCCCCAGCGCCGCCCAACGGGCGGCTACGGCCGCGACGGGTGGCAGCGTCACCCGTTCGGTTTGCGCCAGAACGGTTAGCAAAACGGCCAGCAGCAACATGGCCAGGGCGAACACGGCAACGCGCGAAAGCTTCATGGGCGACGAGAAAATATATGTGGCCCGTATGAAGAAATAGTGGGCCGGGCAAAGGTAGCCGGCCACGCGAGGTGGCGTCACTAGGCGGCCGGGGAGAACTTATCGGCCCGGTCAAACCTAGCTGGCGTTAGCATTCCGCTGGCCCCGGGGCCGTGCTTTTGTCGCATCTTCGCGCCCACGCGCCCTTTGCTCCCCCATGCCTACCTGGACCCTTACCATCCTCGACCTGCCGTTGCGCTTCGTGTGGAAAATCTCACGCAATGCCTCAGTCACTAAAACCAACCTAGTGGTGCAAGTCGCCGGCGCCGGCCGCACGGGCCGGGGTGAAGCGGCCCCCAACGTGCGTTACGGCGAGTCGCCGGCCTTGCTCCAACAACAGTTTGCCGGCCTGCTGGCCGCCGGCCTGGGCCGTATCGAAACCCTCACTGACCTCGACGCGTTGCGCACGGTCAACCCCATAGCCCATGCTTTGGGGTTTGCTCTAGAGGCCGCACTGGTGCAGTGGCTGGCCGCCCGCGCCGGGCAGCCAGTGTGGCAGTGGCTGGGTGTGCCACCGCCCGCCGCGGCGGTGCGTACGGCCTTCACGCTGCCCATTATGCCGCCCGGCGAGGTTGCTGCGTTCTTGACAGCACAGGGTGCCGCACGGTTTCAGTTGCTAAAAGTGAAGGTGGACGCCGCTGGGGGCCTCGATTTGCTGCGCGAGGTGGTGCGGATGCTGCCCGGCCACGCCCTGCTCGTGGACGGCAACGAAGCTTGGTCCGACGCCGATGGCTTGCTGCAATTCCTGGAGCAGGCGCGCGCGGTGCCGGGCTTGTGCATGGCGCTGCTCGAGCAGCCTTTGCCCGCAGCCTGCACCGCCGACTACCGCTACCTGCGCCCCCGAGCGGGCGTGCCGCTGCTGGCCGATGAATCGGTGACCGACACGGCTGATTTCGACGACATTGCCAAGCAGTTTCACGGCGTGAACGTGAAGCTGATGAAAGCCGGCGGCTTCCGGCGCGGCATCGAGTTATTACGCCGCACCCGCGCCCACGGCCTGCGTCCCATGTTGGGCTGCATGGTCGAAACCAGCCTAGGTATTGCCGCGGCTCTGCAAATCAGTGCTCTGGCCGACGTACACGACCTCGACGGTTTCCTTATTATAAAGGACGAGCCGTTCGGGCTGGTGCGCGAGGCACAGGGGGCCCTGGCATTGGCCTAATGCGGTCTTGTGGCCTGCTCCGAATCTGGGCAAGGCTTGCGCAGCCGCGAGGGCTCTACTTATCGGCCCGGAGTTGCGCATCCAAGGACGCGAGGTCGAGGTCAATCTGGCGGGCGTCGGGCAGGGCTGCGCGCCCTTTACTCAGAAAGGCTACTTTGCGGTTGAGTAGTTCCACTTTGCGCTCCATGAGCTGCACGCGCAGTTGGAGGGCGTCGGTTTGAACCTTGGCATCGACGGGATTAGCCGGAGCGGGCAGGGTGTAGGGGACGAACAACGCATTGGCAGGTACCGAGCTGTCGCCGCGGGCGAGGGCAGCGCTGCCCGGAGTGGCAAATACGAGGCCGCCATCGGGGCGCACGAAGTCGCCTTCTTTCATCGTCGTCAGCTTGCCGGTCGGGAACTCCACGATGCCGCTTTTGTAGTTGATTCTCGTGCCGTTAGGAAAGTGCACATTCTGAGTGAGGGGCGTGGTTTGGGAGCCGTCGCGCCGAACCACGGTACCGTTCAGGTACATGAATTGCGTTTGGGCAGTGGTCTGCACAGTGTGTCCGCCTTGCTGAGCGGCCACTCCGCGCGGAACTGCCAGGGCCCCTGCGACACCTAGTAAAAAAATAAAGCTCTTCATATGCGTAATTAATTAAGTGGACAATACGAAGATACGAATAACGGTCGAGTTTGTTAGAAACTATAGCAATAAAACAAATAATTAAATTTGTTGAACAATGTCGTAACATTAAATGTATCTACACATATTTGTAGTGCCAACCGCAACAGTTTAATGCGTATCGAAGACGAAATCAAGCAGCCCGTATTCCGTAACAACTTCGAAAAGGCTATAATTAACCTCAGCTACACGGCGGGGTGGCTGGAGGTGCGGCAGGCGGCGGCGTTCAGGCCCTATGGCCTCACGCTGCCGCAGTTCAACATCCTGCGCATCCTGCGCGGCCAGCACCCGCAGCCGGCCACCGTGGCCTTGCTCATCGACCGGATGCTGGACAAGACCAGCAACGCCTCGCGCATCGTGGACCGGCTGGAAGAAAAGCAACTTGTGACCCGTTGCGTGTGCCCGGTCAACCGCCGGGCCGTCGACATCCGCATCACTGACGCGGGCCTGGAGTTGCTGGGCCGCATCGAGGCCGAGGATATCCTCAACCCCGTTCGTTTGGGTCTGGGTGCTTTTTCGGCCGATGAGTTGCATCAGCTCAACGAGTTGCTCGACAAAATGCGGTCGGACAATTAACCAATTAACCATTTGCTTCCGCTCGCCGGGGCTCCTTCTAATTCTTTTCTCTCTTTTCTTATTTTTTCCTACTGATGAAAAAAATTCTGCTCCCCGCCCTATTGGCCCTGGCTGCCTTGGGTACAGCTTCTGTCGCCCGTGCCCAAACCACGGCTGCTGCCACCGGCGCGGCCACTTACAAGCTACAGCCCCAACTGAGCACCTTGGGTTGGGAAGGCAAGGCCGTAACCCACGGCCATATCGGCACGATCCAGTTCACGGGCGGCGACTTGCTGGTGAAAAATAACATGGTAGTGGGCGGCACCACCACCGTGGACATGAAAACCATCAAGGCCACCGACATCACGGATGTCGAGCAGCACACCAAGTTCGTGGGCCACATGAGCAGCGAAGATTTCTTCGGCGTGGGAAAAAATCCCACCTCCACGTTCAAAATCGTGAGCGTGACCCCGATCAAAGGCGCTGCTGCCGCTGCCGACAACGCTACCATCGCGGGCGATATGACCATCAAGGGCGTGACGAACCGCATCACTTTCCCCGCCAAAGTGGGCGTGAAGAACGGTGTGGCCGCCGCAACCGGCAAGTTTACTATCGACCGCACCAAGTTTGGTCTGAGGTACGGTTCGAAATCGTTTTTTGATAGCATCGGCGACAAGGCTATATACGACGATTTCACGCTGGATTTCAACGTGCTCGCCAAGCAATAGTCGCCTCATGTGTTTAAATAAAAAAGCCCCGCCAACGATTTGGCGGGGCTTTTCGCCTTAAGGGGGTTGGGTTAGTGGTCGCCGCGTTGGGGCGTTACGGCTGGCGGGGCGGGCATAGGGGTCGGCAGCACCACCGGCGCAGCGGGGGCAACGGCCGGCACGTAGGTCGATGCGGTCCCGGGGCGCAACTCCAGGCGCATGGGAGCCACGGTCGTTTCGCGCAGGCTCAGGATGCCGTACACGGTTTCGCCGGGCTTGATGGTGCGGTTGGTAAGGTCGAAGGTTTCGAATTCCTTGCGCATGTTGCCGTTGGCTAGGCTGGCGCCCAGCATGTTGCCCCCGGCAATGAAGGGCCCCGTGGGCAGGAACGTAGTGTTGGCGCTGGTGGCGTAGCCGTTCGTGGAAGTGGAGGACGTAATGGTGATGTTCAGCAGCAGGTACAACAAGTATATGGCCACGCCCTGCTTCAGGTCCTGCGCCGCCGCCGCGTTGGCCACGGGTGTAACGGGCCGGTCGCCGTATTGCAGCACCAAGTCGCGAGAGAAATTCAACTCACGGCCCGAGCGGTTGGTCACGCGCACGGCGGCCACATGGTAGCCTTTTTTGGCTTCGTGCTTGAGGTACTTTTTGTTGCGGCCGTTCAGCCGCAGGGCGTCGAACTGGTAGCCAAATTCGACCGGCGCGTTGGTGGTCGATGCCAGATAGGTGGCGATGCGGTCGGGGCGAATAGGGGTGTAAGAGCCGGCGCAGCTCGTGGCCAGCGCGAGCAAGCCCATACCAGCACAGAGATAAGGGTATCGTTTTAGCATATAAAAAAGATGAAAATTGGATGAATGCGGCGTGAAGCTACTGGGGAATTGTCAACTCCCAAGGCAGCTCAAAGCTCAATTCCGTGCTTTTCTTGCGCCGGTGCAAATCACTCAACACATCGTCTAAATCAGGCTTGTATTCGACCCATAAATCTTCGTGCAGGTGCTTCAAAACCAGGCCCGGGAGGCGGGCCGCTAACCGTGCCACGGCCCGAAAAAAACCGTCGTACACGCTGTCGAACTGCCCCGAATAGTGGTCGAGGCACAGCCGTAGGGTATACACCAGCAGGTCGATTTCGAGCTGCTTGCTTTTCGTGACGCGGCGGGCACGGGCCGCTTCGAGTACGCTAGCACGCAGGGCCTTCACGAGGCTGCGGTTGAGAAGGCGCCCGCTCACGGCAAGGTTGAACAGCGCGTGGATGCGGTCGGCCGCTTCTTCCTGAATTTGGGCCAGCGTCACGTCGGCCAGCAACTCGTAACGGAAGGTTTCGTATAGCTCGGCGTCGCGGCGCACGGCGCGCAGCAGCAAGGCCTCTTTTTCGCTTTCGCCGAGGCGCTTGAGGGCTTTTTTGAATTCGATGGACGGGGCAGGCATTTGGTGGGCTATGAGTCGTGAGTTATGAGGCGGCTGCTCCAGGGCCCTGCGCGGGGTACAGAGGGCCAGTTGAAAGAATAACGGTCTCTGCTCGTTCGGGCGCTAGCCTGCCCCAACGGGCAAAAGTGACTAGGGCCCGAAAATTACGTCTGGCTACCCTACCTGCTTGCCCGTATCAGAAACGATTTGCCACCAGTAGGTGTTGGTAAAGGCCGCCAAACCCGACCCGACGCGTAATTTTGTTCCATGACGACCCGCCCCCAAATTGAGTTCGACGAGGATGTATTGCTGCTCGAGGAAACCGCCGAGCCGCGCAGCCTCGTGGTGTACAACGACGAGGTGAATACCTTCGCCCACGTCATCAAAACCTTGATTGACGTGTGCCAGCACCAGCCCGAACAGGCCGAGCAGTGCACCCTGCTCATTCATTATAAGGGCAAATGCAACGTCAAAAACGGATCTTACGAAGAGTTGGAGCCCCTGTGCACGGCCATCCACGACCGGGGCATTTCGGCGGATATTGCTTGATGCGCAAAGGTGCGGAATGCGAGGGTGCGAAAAATTCGTATTCGTGGCATTTTCGTATTTGGCACATCTCCACATCAGCACAATAATTTAAATGGATTTCCCCTCCAAGCTGATTGAAAACGCCGTAGGCGAGCTGGCCCGCTTGCCCGGTATCGGCCGCAAAACGGCCCTGCGCTTGGCACTGCACCTGCTTAAAGCCGACGCGGATACCACGGCTTCCCTGGCTGAGGCGCTGGCCAAGATGCGTTTTGAGATAACTTACTGCCGCACCTGCCACAGCATTTCCGACGCTGAGGAATGCAGCATCTGCGCCAACAAGCTGCGCGACCACGCTCAGGTGTGCGTGGTGGCCGACGTGCGCGACGTTATTGCCATCGAGAACACCGGACAGTACCGCGGCGTGTACCACGTGCTGGGCGGCGTCATCTCGCCCATCGAAGGCGTGGGGCCCAGCGACTTGCACGTGGACTCGTTGGTGGAGCGCACCGCGGCCGAGGACTCCGAGGTGCGTGAAATCATCCTCGCCATCAGCCCGACGATGGAGGGCGACACCACAGCGTTCTACCTCTCGCGCCGCCTGCGCGACCTGCCCAACGTCCACATCAGTACAATTGCCCGCGGCATCCCGATGGGTGGCGAATTGGAGTATGCCGACGAAATTACCTTGGGTCGCAGCATTATTGATCGTCAGCGGCAGATCAATTAACTCGCTGCTGCTCTGAGTAAAGCGAGGGAAAACTTAAGTCAAAACGGTTCGCAGCAAATGAATGGCTGCGAGTCGTTTTAGCGCGTGGGTCCCTTCGTTGCATTCGGGGTGCCCGCAACAGGACAACAACGCGTAGTTTCGTCCTCCGTGGTGAAGCTCTCCGTCGTCGTCGTCAGCTACAATGTTTGCTATTTTCTCGAGCAGACGCTGCTTTCAGTGCAGCGGGCGGCCGAAAAGCTAGCGGCCCCGGTTGAGGTGTTTGTGGTCGACAACAATTCGGCCGACAACTCGGTGGCCATGGTGCGGGCGCGGTTCCCGGAGGTAACCCTCATTGCCAACCTCGACAACCCGGGGTTTAGTCGCGCCAACAACCAGGCCCTGCGCCGCGCCACCGGCCAGTATCAGCTGCTGCTTAACCCCGACACGGTGGTGGAGGAAGATACGTTCCGCGCCTGCTGCGCCTTTCTGGACGCGCACCCCGGCGGCGGTGGGCTGGGCGTACAAATGCTCGACGGCCAGGGCTGCTTTTTGCCCGAGAGCAAGCGCGGGCTGCCCACGCCGGCCGTGGCCCTGTACAAAATGCTGGGGCTGAGCCGGCTAATGCCGACGTCACGCACGTTTGGACGCTACCACCTGGGGTTTTTGGATAAAGACCAGACCCACGAAATTGACGTGCTTAGCGGGGCTTTTATGCTGCTGCGCAAGGCCGCCCTCGATCAGGTGGGCCTGCTCGACGAAGACTACTTCATGTACGGCGAGGACATCGACCTCTCGTATCGGCTCACGCTGGGCGGCTGGAAAAATTACTATTTTCCTGGGGCTCGCATCATCCACTACAAAGGCGAAAGCACCAAGCGCACGAGCGTGAGCTACGTGTTCGTGTTCTACCGGGCAATGGTAATTTTTGCCCGCAAGCACTTCGCGCCGGGCCAGGCGGGCCTGCTCTCGCTGCTGATAAACGGGGCCATCTGGCTGCGGGCCGGGGCCGCCGTATCCGGGCGCTTAGCACAGCGCGCCGCGCCGGTTTTATTCGATGCCGGCCTGATTTACGGCGGCATATTTCTCCTGAAAGACTACTGGGAAAAGACCAAAAAATACGTGCCGGGGCCCTATCCGCCGCAATATATGCGGGTGGTCGTGCCGGTGTACATCGTCGTATGGCTGGCGACGGCCTACCTGAGCGGCGGCTACGATCGGCCCGTTAAGGTGGTGCGCCTGGCGCGGGGCATCTTTGTAGGTACAGTGCTTATTTCAGCGGTGTCGAATTTCCTGGATGCCTGGCGGTTTTCCAAGGGGCTCATCATTCTGGGCGGGGCTTGGGCCCTCGTAGCGCTAATAGGGCGGCAACTGGCCACCCACTTTATAAAGTACAAAAACCTGCGTCTGGGCGAGCGGCAACAGAAAAACATTGCCATTGTGGGCTCGGCGGCCGAAAGCCGGCGCGTGCGCCAGCTGCTCGAAGCCGCCGCCGTGCCCGCCCGCATTATCGGCTACGTGCGCGCTGGCTCCGACGCCGAGCTGTCCGTTCCATCAACCGCGAATTCTTTGGTTTCCTCGTTTTCTTATTCACCTTTCGAAGCCCTGGGTGAGCTGCGCCAACTGCCTGACTTGGTACGCCTCTACGTCCTCGACGAGTTGATCTTCTGCGGGCGTGACCTGCCCGTCAGCCAGATTATTGGCCTGATGCTGGCCCTGCCCGCGTCGCCGCCGGTGGCTTACAAAATCTTGCCCGAGGCCAGCGCTTACATCATCGGCAGCAGCCGCAAAGACGCCCCCGGCGACTACTACGCCCTCGACATCCCCCTGAACCTGAACCAGCCAGGGCCCGCCCGCACCAAGCGCCTGCTCGACGCGCTGAGCGCTGCCATACTCTTGCTGCTGGCCCCCGCAATCATCTGGTTTCAAAAAGACAAGCAAAATTTTGTGCGTAATGCGGCTAATGTTGCGCTGGGCCGCGCCACTTGGGTGGGTCTGCGCCACACCCCCGGTCCGGCCCCGGCTCGCCCCGCTGTGCTCTCGCCCGCCGACGCCGCCGACGCCCCTGCGCTCATGAGTGCGGACACCAAGCGGCACCTGGAGCTGCTGTACGCCAAGGATTATGCGCCGGGGCAGGATTTGGGGATTTTGTGGCGTTGTCGGCGCCGGCTGGGGCAGGCCCTGGCGACTGCCGCTTCGAAAAAATGATATCGAATTCGGGGACGGGGTCCGTCTAACCGATACCTTTGCCTTGCCTCAACTTTCTGCTGTTTGTTATGTCCGAAGTACTTGCTCACCCGTCGCCGCTCTCCAATCGCCTGCTGGCCCTCACCGAGTCGGCCACCATCCTCATGGCAAAAAAGGCCCGCGAGTTGGCCGCGCAGGGCATCGATGTCATCAGCCTGAGCTTCGGAGAGCCCGATTTTCAGACCCCTCAATACATCAAAGACGCCGCCAAAAAGGCCATCGACGACGGCTTTACGTTTTACACGCCGGTGCCCGGTACGCTGGAGCTGCGGCAGGCCATCTGCAACAAGTTGCGCACCGAAAACGACCTCGACTACCAACCCACCAATATTGTGGTGAGCACTGGAGCCAAGCAGGCCCTGGCCAATGCGCTCCTCAGCTTGGTGAACCCTGGCGACGAGGTTATCGTGTTTTCGCCCTACTGGGTGAGTTACGAGGAGATGGTGAAGCTGGCCGAGGGCGTAGCCGTACCGCTGGTGGGGGCCCTTGAAAACGACTACAAAGTGACGGCCGCGCAACTCGAAGCCGCCATCACGCCCCGTACTAAGCTCATCATGTATTCCTCGCCGTGCAACCCCACGGGGGCCGTGTTTAGTAAGGAGGAGTTGGGCGAAATTGCGGAAGTGCTGGCCCGCCACCCGCAGGTATATGCCTTGGCGGACGAGATTTATGAGTACATCAACTTCGTGGGCGAGCACTACAGCCTAGCCCGTTTTCCGGAAGTCACAGACCGGGTGATTACCGTCAATGGCTTCTCGAAAGGCTACGCTATGACCGGTTGGCGGTTGGGCTACCTTGCCGCCCGCGCCGACATCGCCGCGGCCTGCGACAAGCTTCAGGGCCAGATTACCTCCGGCGCCTGCTCCATTACCCAAAAAGCGGGCACCGCCGCCCTGCGCGGCGGCCACGGCAGCGCCGATGAGATGGTGGCCGCCTACCGCCGCCGCCGCGACCTGGTGCTGGACATTGCCAAAGACATTCCGGGGTTGGTGACGCCTACGCCAAGCGGCGCGTTTTATGTGTTTCCCGACGTGTCGGTCTTTTTTGGTCGCACCGCGCCCGACGGACACGTCATCCACAACTCGGCCGATCTGGCGCTGTACCTGCTCAGCGATGCCCACGTGGCCGCCGTATCGGGCGATGCTTTCGGGGCCCCGCAGTGCATGCGCTTCAGTACCGCCGCCGCTGATGAGAAGCTGGTCGAAGCGTTCCAACGCATTAAAAAGAGTTTGGCAAAACTGTAATTTGTGTGGCGCGGACTTTGTGACCCACAGCTTTCGCTTCGTCCTGTTGGTAACCATCCGGCGACCGTTCAGCGACGCGGACTATAAAGTCCACGCTACAGTTTTGCCACCGGTTCGTTGTTGAATGGAATGGCTCGTGGCAGCGGTGCGTCCCGGCGCGCTCCTACGGCGGGCCTTTACCTTTGGGCCCCCATTCTCTTCGCCGCAATGCCCGCCGATTCGCTTTCCCAACTCTTTGACGACTTTAACAAACTCAACGTCCTCATCATTGGCGACGTGATGGTGGATGCCTACGTATGGGGCCGGGCCACGCGCCTCTCGCCCGAGGCCCCGGTGCCGGTGGTGCACGTGGCCCGCACCGAGCAGCGCCTGGGCGGGGCCGCCAACGTGGCCCTGAACGTGCAGGCCCTGGGAGCCACGCCGTTGCTCTGCGCTGTAATTGGCGACGACGCCGGCGGCGACCAACTCCTAGACCTGCTGCACCAGCGCGGCCTGTGCGCCGATGGCCTTATCCGTAGCTCGCACCGGCCCACTACCGTGAAACAGCGCATCCTGGCTCAGGGCCAGCAGTTGCTGCGCATCGACTCAGAAGTGGAAATCGACCTTAATGCCGACGAAACCGCTCAGTTGCTCGGGGCCTACGATGATCTGCTGGACCGCGCCGACGTGGTGATTTTTGAGGATTACGACAAGGGCGTGTTGCGCGAGGAGATCATTGCCGCCTGCATTGCGCGCGCCCGGGAACGCGGCATTCCCACGGTGGTCGACCCCAAGAAAAAGAATTTTTTGGCCTATCGCCACTGCACCCTCTTCAAACCCAACCTGAAAGAACTACGCGAGGGCCTAAAGCTGGAATTTGGCGACCCTAGTACCGACCGGCACGGCTTTGAGGCCGGTGTGGCCCGCCTGCGTGCGGCCCTAACTCCCGAAATCGTGTTGGTAACGCTCTCCGAGCATGGCGTATTTGCCCAGCAAGCCGACTACAAAACTTACCTGCCGGCCTACTTACGCACCATATCCGACGTGTCGGGCGCGGGCGATACCGTCATTAGCATCGCCGCTCTGTGCGTGGCCTTGCGGCAGCCGGCGCCGTTTTTGGCCGCGCTGGCTAACCTGGGCGGCGGGCTGGTGTGCGAGCAAGTGGGCGTAGTGCCGATTGAAAAGCAACGGCTGCTGGAAGAAGCACAGGAAGCCGGGCTCAAAGGGTAGGAGCGCAAACTTTGCAGTTCATCGCTGAGTCAGTTATAAACGGCCAAACGGCGCGAAATAAAGGGGGTCCTTACCTAGGCTCTCTTCAAGAACTCCGTTTTCAGTACCATGGTGGTGCCGCCCGCCCGGCCTTCGATTTCGCTGGGCGAGTAGGTGAGGCGAATATTTTTTACCACCGTGCCGCGCTTCAGCGTTTGCAATGAGCCCTTTACTTTAAGGTCTTTGGCGGTGATCCAATTTAAGGTGAATTGTTTAGTTTTGGGGATGGTTTTTGCGCAACATTTCTGCGCTGCTTGCGGCAGTGAGCATATTCGCCGTAATGGCAGCGCTGGGGGCCATGCCAAATACCAGTGCAAAGGCTGCGGGCACCAAGCCCGCTTTACCCCCGCCGCCGTGGCCAAAGCGGTACAGTACGCGCAAGTTGACGACCTGCTGAGCGAGCGCAATTCGCAGCGCAGTATTGCCCGCGTGACGGGCATCTCGCGGGTGACGATTGCCAGTCGGATAAAAAAAAGCGCAGGCGGCTTCGCCGCCACTCCCCCGCTTACGCCCCAAAAAGGAGCAGAAAAAGGAGTGGGAAGCGCTGGAACTGGATGAAATGTGGACGTTTGTGGGCCAACGGCGGCGAAAAGTCTGGCTCTGGCTGGCCGTCGAGCGTGCCAGCCGGCGCATCGTGGCCTGGGTGCTGGGCCGGCGTGATGCGGCCACGGCCCGGCGCTTGTGGCTGGCGCTCCCCCCGCGCTATCGCCGCCACTGCTGGTATTTCACCGACCTGTGAGAGGCCTATGTGAGCGTGTTGCCCCGCTGGCACCATCGCCGCTGCCCCAAGGGGAGCGGCGGAACAAGTATGGTGGAAGCCCTCACCTGTTCGCTGCGCCAGCGCGGTGGCGTACTCGTGCGGAAATCCTGCTCCTTCAGT
>JANPOR010000494.1:0-15197 GCA_031428075.1 Hymenobacter sp.
CTACGCGGGCGGGCTGGTGCGCAAGCGTTGGCTGTTGGCGTTTGAGCAGCCCCAGCAGGGCGGGTTGTTTGGGTAGTGGCGGCTCAGAGACGGAAATTCTCACTACGACTGTAGATTTTTTGTTTGGCCCTGGACTTTGAAGGCACAAACTGGCCTTTTTATGCAAAAAACAATTAGCAGAACCCCCCTGTACCAACGCGCAGTGGTATCTCTGTGTAATTTATGAGGGGGGGCTTCGAGCGGTTCTCAGGATAGTTTACGGTTTTAGGGCATCTTTTGGCATGAAAGCATATTCGTTGGATCTGCGGGAGCGGATGGCCGTTGCCTATGGGCAGACCGGGCGCCAAGTCGCCGTCCGGTTCAGTGTGTGCGCACAGTGGCCAGCGCAAAACAAGCCGGTAGCTAGCAACCGCCCCTGGGCGGACTCCCCGCCGGTTCCTGCCTTGTAAGGCTGCAAATCGGTGACCAAGTCACCAGCCGAAAGTTGGTGGTGCAATAGTCACCGCACGGCTTTCACGCCACAAAAATGGTGGTTCCCGTGGGAAATACCAATACTTTAGAAGCCCGCCCTCAACCGGTGGGCTCCTTTGTTTTTAGGCCCGCTAGGTAAACAAGAAGCCTTTAAGTTTTGATAATTTGGTAACAACTGAAGTAAGCCAAGCGCAACAACCGGCGCTACAGTCGAAGCCTCTGAAAAAGGTATAATGGGAACTGTGGAAACACTGTTAATTCGTTATTATACTTACTACCTGTTAGTTATCATCACGTTTCAGGGGTGAGGTTTTGGAGCTTGCCAAGCCTGCGCAAATTTCAAAGGCTTCATCTAGCCTTTTTTTTCTCTTCATGCGGTTTTCAGTACGCAACACGAAAAATGATTTTGTGTTCGCCAACGCATTTTCTACGATGACCCGTAACCGTGCCAATGCCGTATTTTTTGCTTTGTCTTCCGGTGTAAGGGGACGCTTTTTGTGGCATGAAGACGTATCAGCCGGTAATGACTCCTTTAACGCCTAAAAACCCCGATCGACATGAATTTGCAGGCCTGAAAAGTGGAAGCCCGCCAGCACTCTCTTGAAAATAGTGAAATCGTGTACTTGGCCGCGGTACGCGGCGCTGGCAAACAGGAGCCGCTTCTGGGCATCACAGATGAGTAACCATTTTACCGTATGAATTTTTTTACCGCCGTGGTGCGCTTCTTGAACGTCATGGTTGTCCGCCCGTTCGATGAGAACTTCGGTCACATCCAGGAAAATTTCGGTCACGCCGCTGAACGCCGCATCGAAGCCGGACCGGCTGTTGAACACGCGCCGCAGGGCCGAGGATTGCTGCTGCAAGGCCGCTTTCAAGCACGGCTTGAGCAACTCCAGGTAGCGGCTGGCCCCCGCGTCGGAATGCCGAAGCAAAGGCCCAGGTTCTGAAGCGTCGGGTAGGCTTCACATGCGTACAAAATAAAAAAACGCCCCTCTTTTATCCGTCAGCACCGGCTCTTTTCGGCCGCCAACTACAGCAGGTGATTTGGGGACATAAAGAGAGGCGAAGCGGTGAAAAAGGGCCTCAGATTCGACCAGCGACAGCCCCGTGGCAGCCCGGTACTGACGGTCAGTTTCCGCGTTGTGGTAAATACTGTACTGCATCAGAAAGGTCCGGTAAATCCAGAACTTACCGTATGTCACTAATAAATAGTAGTAAGTATATTAACTAGCTGATTTTATCTTTGAGGCATGTTTCCTGCGGCGCTCCGCCCGGAAAATAGGGCCCCTGGTCTAAAAAACCGACGGCGCGGTAAGTACGGCCAAGGCGGGGCCAAGGTATCGCACCAAATCGCCGGCTATCAGGCCAGCTTCGCCAGTACTGGCAGCAGCTAAGTCGCCGGCACGGCCGTGGGCGTACACGCCCAAGCGAGCGGCGGCGAAGGGCATGAGCTGCCGGTTGGCGCGCAGGGCCAGCAGCAGGCCGGTGAGTACGTCGCCGCTGCCGCCGGTGCCCATGCCGGGGTTGCCGGTGCTGTTGAAGTGCAACTCGCCCGCGGGCGTGGCTAGGCAAGTGCACGCTCCTTTTAGAACCACCAGGCAGCGGTGTTTTTGAGCAAACGCACGCAGTAGTTCCAAGCGGTGGTAGTCGTCGCGGGCGGGCTCGGTAAGGCGCTCAAATTCTTTGAAGTGCGGCGTAAGAACAGTATTTTCGGGCAACAGTGCCAACAGTTCGCGGTGCCGGCCCAGCAGGTTCAAGGCGTCGGCATCAATGACTACCGGCAGGGATTTTTCGGCGGTTGCGGTGGCTTGCAGTAGCTGGCGCAACACAGCCAAAGCGGCGTCGGTCTGGCCCAGGCCGGGGCCGATGCCGATGGCCTGGTATGGTTTCAAATCAGGCAACTCGCTGATAAAATCAGCTTGCGCGTCGGTTAAGCACATGGCTTCAGGGCGGGCAATTTGGAAAATTTCGTAGCCGCAGCCCGGAATGTGGGCCGTGAGCAGGCCCACGCCTCCGCGCAGGCAGGCCCCGGCCGACAGCACGGCAGCACCCATCTTCCCCCGACTGCCGGCCAGCAGTAGCGCGTGGCCAAAGGTGCCTTTATGGGCGAATTTGGCCCTTTTTGGTATGGTCCCGGTGATGGTTGCCGCATCGGTGTAATGCCAAGACGTAGCAGCCTCGGCAATGAACTGCTCATCCAGTCCGATGTCTTCGATGTGCCACTCGCCCACGAATTCCGCATTTTGCGGCAGCATAAATGCCAGCTTGGGCAGCCCGAAGCTGACGGTGTGGATGGCCCGCACCACGGGCGCGGTAGGGTCGGGCTGGGGCGCGTCGGCGAGTAAGCCGCTGGGCAAATCCACGGCCACAACGTGCGCCCGGGCGGCGTTCAAATGCGCGACCACGGCGGCGGCCAGCCCAACCAGGGGCCGCGCCAGACCGGTGCCGAAAAGCGCGTCCACTACCACGGCGCCGGGCTCAATGTCCGGCAGGGCCCCCGCTTGAAGCTCCGCTACGGGTACGGCAGCGGGCAGGCGCTGGCGGTTGTGCTGGTAGTCAGCCGAGTATTTTCCGGACGGCAATAGGCTCACGCGCACGGCGTAGCCGCCCCGGTGCAGTCGCCGGGCCAAGGCCAAGCCATCGCCGCCGTTGTTGCCGGGGCCGCAGAGGATCAGGACTTCGCCGGCTTCGCCAGAAGGGAACACGCCAAAAAACCATTCGGCTAGGGCCCCCGCGGCCCGTTCCATCAGATCGGCCGACGTGATGCTTTGGGCCTGAATGGTGGCTTGGTCGAGCCGGTGGGTTTGGGCGGCGGAAAGGATTTTCATAGCAGGTGAGGTAAGCTTCAGCTTGCCGGAAAACCCCGGGCAAGCCTACTTTTGAAGATGCAAGAAACCACTCGCGTCTTCATCGTGCCCGGCCTCGGCAGTTCGGGACCCGACCATTGGCAAACGCATTTTGAGCGCACGCAGCCGAATTTTGCTCGCATTGAGCAGCGCGAGTGGGATGTGCCCGACCGTGCCGAATGGGTCGAGCGGCTCGAAGCCGCCCTCGAGGGCGAAGACCTGCGCCAAGTGGTGCTGGTTGCCCACAGCCTGGGTTGCGCTACGGTGACACACTGGGCCGGGCGGTACGGTCACCGCATCAAGGGGGCGCTGCTAGTGGCGCCCAGCGACGTGGAAACCGCGCATTATGCATCTTTCCCCACCACTGGCTTCGCGCCGATGCCGCTAGCCCGGCTGCCCTTCCCGAGCAAGGTCGTGTTCAGCCAGAACGATGCGTGGGTGACGCCCGCCCGCGCCCGGCAGTTTGCTGAAGCTTGGGGCAGCGAGCTGTTGGATATTGGCGCGGCCGGCCACATCAATACGGCCAGCGGCTACGGCGCGTGGCCGGCGGGGCTGGCTCTACTGGAGCCCATGCTGTAAGGAAAAGGCGAGGCCAGCGTCTGACCAGAGCGGCCGAAAACCTCCCGGGGCCGGCCACGTTTATCCTATTACCTTATTTCTTCATCCCTTCAGTACCCCGATATGCAAACCTGGAACGACGTCATCCGCCTCGCCAACCACCCCCTGCCTTCGCCCCGCCGCGTCGAAAAAACCGCCGCCGAGTGGCGCGCCCAGCTCACGCCCGAGCAGTACCACGTCACGCGCGAGCACGGCACCGAGCGGGCCTTCACCGGCGAGTACTGCGAGGCCCACGAGGCGGGCCTCTACGCCTGCGTGTGCTGCGGCACCCCGCTCTACGATTCGCGCACCAAGTTCGAGTCGGGCACGGGCTGGCCGAGCTTCACGCAGCCGGTCGACGAAAGTGCCATCCGCTACCACAAGGACACGAGCTACGGCATGACCCGTGTGGAAGTACTCTGCAACGTGTGCGATGCCCACCAGGGCCACGTGTTTCCCGACGGGCCCGCGCCCAGCGGCCTGCGTTTGTGCATCAACTCGGCCAGCGTCAAGCTGGTGACGGAAAGCCAGCCGGCCTAGAAATCACCTATTTTTATGCCGCATAAAAACGAGCCGCCGCAAAGCCCTGCGTCGGCTCGCTTGCTTCGTAATCCTTCCGCTTCCGTTCCCTCATCCCACCCGCCATGTCACTTCTATTCAACGATTTTGCTTCCTGGCAAGCCCATTGTGCGGCCACCGGCGAACCCCTGCACCGGCCCGTGCTGGACTACGAGATTGAGCAGAAGGGCCGTGTCGAGGAAGAAATCTGGATGGGCCTGCAACGCGCTTACGACGTGATGCGCGACGCGGTGAAGGAAGGCCTCACCGGCGACATGACCTCCCGCTCGGGCATGATCAACAACGGGGCCAAGAAGATTGCTGCTTCGCCCGTTACGGTACTTTCGCCAGAATTTAAACAGCTGATTACAAGATCGTTGGGGGCTAAGGAAGTGAACTCATGCATGGGTCGCGTGGTGGCCGCGCCCACGGCCGGGGCCTCGGGTATCCTGCCGGGCGTGCTCGTCACCATCCAGGACATCCATAAATTATCCGATCAAAAAATCCTGGAAGGTCTGCTTGTGGCGGCGGGCATTGCCCTCATCATCGAGCAAAACGCCTCGCTGGCCGGGGCCGTCGGCGGCTGCCAGGCCGAAACCGGGTCGGCGGCGGCCATGGGCAGCGGGGCAATCGTGTACTGCCTCGGGGGCCCGGTGGAGCAGGTGTTCGCGGCCGTGGCCGTCACCATCCAATGCATGCTCGGGCTGGTGTGCGACCCCGTGGCCGGCCTCGTGGAGGTGCCCTGCGTGGTGCGTAACGCCTCAGCGGCGGCCATTGCCTTCTCCTCGGCCCAAATTGCCATCGCCGGTATCGACCCGGTTATTCCGGTCGACCAGTGCGTGGCGGCCCTCGGCGAAGTGGGCCAGGCCATGGAAACGCGCTACAAGGAAACTGCCCTCGGGGGCCTGGCCAACACCAAGCGGGGCCGCGAAATCGAAAAAATGGTACTGGTGCAGGACGTCAACATCTTGCCCGACGATAGCGAGTAGCGCCGGATTCTACCTACAAAGACCGAGTTTCGGGCGACATGGTCAGCTCAGCCAAGTACTTAATGGCCGAGGCGTAGCGCGTACGCCGCTCTTGGAACTGGGTCCAAGCGGCGGAGCGGTCGGGGTACAAGGACACGCCTAGAGCCGCCAGATCGTCAAGGGCCTGGGCAAATTCGGGGTGTTCGGGGTTGGTGTCAGGCTCGGGGCCGGGCAGTTCGGCCGAGGGGACAATGCCGGCTTTGACGTCGAAAAAGCGGTACACGCGGTTCATCGCCAGGCAACCGGCCATGAAAGTCAGCTCCATCTGGCGGGTGCGGGGCGTGTCGAGGGCCGAAAACATGAGGTTGGCCGTGTCTAAAATTAGTCCCGCCGCCATCACCCAGGAGCGGCCTGGCTGCGGCGAACGGAAAAAGCTCAAGATGGGCAACGAGGTGTGGCTCTCCTCGATTTCCACGAACCACTGCTCCCAGTCGGCCCACTGCGCGTCGTCGTCATCGAATGCGCCGCTGGAGTTCAGCCAGTCGATGAGGTGGGTGGAAGTGGAGGGGGTTCCGGCGCGCAGTTCCAAGCGGGCCACCGTTGCCTCGCGCCGCGAAAACGCCTGGTAAAGTGTGGGCAGGTACGAGAGCAACAGTGTGAGCAGCAGCAGCCCCAGCGTGGCCTCGGAGTAGTTAAAGATGTTGATGAGCAGGCCATTTTCGCTGGTGATGCCCAACGTGAGCAGCGAACTGCCGCTCAGCTCGTAACACTTCGTCCACGAGCTGATGCCCAAGGCCCAGTAGACGGCGGTGTACCCTACGCTCACCAAGGATAGCCACACAATGGGCAGGGCCACCAGCGCTACTGGCGCGTAGTGCGCCATGATTTGGTCGCGTCTGGCGTAGTTATGAGCCCGGCTGGCAGCCAAGTCGAAAAGTAGACGGATCGAGGAAAAAATGCGATTGTTCAGCCGTACCGACTCGCTGCGGGGCAGCACAAACGAGCGCACCGCTGCCGACAGCGTGGTGATGACGACCACGACGCCCGCAGCTCCCGCCAGCAAGCGCAGGGCCAAGTGCAACAAAGTTCCCAAGCTCATACGCAACCTTTAACGGGGTTGCCGGTCAAAACGCTGCCGTGTGTGCGGCTAGCCGGCAGTTCGCGCTTTCCATAGCTCCCCGAACGATTGCGGCGCGGCCGCCAGCGCACTGCGGCGCTTACTCCAGCCTACTTGGTCGAGCAGGCGGCTCAGGCTCCAGTCTTTGAGCGGGCCGGGCAGCACGTTCAGGGCCCAGCGGTGCTGCATGCTCCAACTCCAAAGGCCGATGGCAGCGCGCTCGGCTACCGGGGCGTAGCCCTCGCGTACGGCCTGCTGGCGATTGAGCAGCAGTAGGTTATGCAACGGAATGCGCACCGGGCACACGCTCGTGCAGGCCCCGCACAGGCTGCTGGCGTAGCTCAGGTGCATGTGCTCGGACAGGCCCGAAAGGTGCGGGCTAATGACCGAGCCGATGGGCCCCGAGTACGTGGTTTCGTAGGTATGGCCCCCAATGTTCTTGTACACCGGGCACACGTTCAGGCAGGCCCCGCAACGAATGCAGCGCAGGGCGGCCCGCTTGTCGGGCTGGGCCAGCAGGTTGGTACGGCCGTTGTCGAGCAAAATGACGACCATTTCCTCGGGGCCGTCGGCCTCGCCGGGCTGGCGCGGGCCGAAGTACACGGTGTTGTACACCGTCACCTGCTGGCCGGTGCCGCTGGTGCTGAGCAACGGCCAGAACAAATCCAAGTCGGTGAGCTGCGGGATAACTTTCTCAATTCCCACTACCGCAATGTGCAGCTTGGGAAAGGTGGCCGAGAGGCGGGCGTTGCCCTCGTTTTCGGTCACGGCGACGGCTCCTTCTTTGGAAATCAGGAAATTACCGCCGGTAATGCCGACTTCGGCCGCGGTGTACTTGTCGCGGAGTAGGTGGCGGGCCGTGAGCACGAGTTTTTGGGCATCTTCGGTGCTTTCGGTGCCCAAGTGCTTCACAAAGATGTTGTTGATATCGGCCTTGCTCAGGTGCATGGCGGGTGTTACGATGTGGTAAGGCCGCTCGCCGTTGAGTTGCACGATGTACTCGCCCAGGTCGGTTTCTACCGATTCGATGCCCTTGCTTTGCAGGTACTGGTTGACGTGAATTTCCTCGGTGGTCATGCTCTTGGCCTTCACCACGGTGCGGGCTTGGCGGGCGTCGGCCAGCCGGCCGATTTCGGCCAGGGCTTCGGCCGCGTCGCGGGCCCACACCACGCGGCCCCCACGCGCCGTAAAGGCCGCTTCGAAGGCCAGCAGGTACTCGTCGAGCTTTTCCAGCACCTGGGCTTTGAGGTAGGCCCCACGGTCGCGGGCCAGCTCGTGGTTCTGGAAGTGGTTCATCCCCAAGGCTACGGCTGCGTCATACTTGCCGATGTTGAAGCGAATTTTGCGGCGGTGCTCGCGGTCGAAGGCCTTGGTTTCGGCGTCGGTTTGAAAGGCCGCCGACTTGGAGATTTTTTCGCGCACAGAGTTCACGGAGTTTCGCGGGGTTTAGTTGGCCAGACGCACGATGTGGCCACGCAGGGAAATGGTGTTAAAGTTAATCAACAGCCCGGCGAGGAGTCCGGTTAATTTCAAGGGGTTGAGCCGCTGCCTGGAGTGCAGGGCCCCGAAGCCGGACGAATTTTAATTCCTGCACGACGCAGCCCCCCACAATCGGGTTAGTCCAGAAGTACAACTCCCGCTGATGCAGTTACGGCTTGTCCGAATCCACCGCCAGCCGCTCGTCGCGGTTGGCTAGGGCCCAGGCCGTGTGGAACACCAACCGCGCCCGCGCCGCCATTTTATCGAACTGAATTTTCTCAATCTTGTCCGAAGCCTGGTGATAATCGGCGTGCACGCCGTTGAAGAAAAACGCTACCGGCACCTTGTGCACGGCGAAATTATAATGGTCGGACCGGTAGTAGAACCGGTTGGGATCGGCGGGGTCGTCGTAGCGGTAGTCGAGGTCGAGGTGGGTATATTGGCTGTTTTGGGCTTCCAGCACCACTTTTAACTGCGAGGCCAGCTTGTCGGAGCCGATGACGTACACGTAGTCGGGCTTGCTTTCGTGGGCAGGGTCGGTGCGGCCCACCATGTCCACGTTCAGGTCGGCCACGGTGCTGGCGAGGGGGAACACCGGGTGGACCCCGTAGTATTCCGAGCCGAACAAGCCCTCCTCCTCGCCCGTCACGCTCAAAAACAGCAGGCTGCGCCGGGGCCCGTGTCCGTCCTTTTTGGCTTGGGCAAACGCCTCGGCTAAGTTGATGAGCAAGGCCGTACCCGATCCGTCGTCGTCGGCCCCGTTGTACACCTTGCCGTCGATGATACCAAGGTGGTCGTGGTGCGCCGACACGACCAGGATTTCGTCTTTTTTATCTGTGCCTTCCACGAAGCCCAGGGCGTTTTCGGTGCCGACGGGCGTGCGCGTTTTGGGGGCCCTGATTTTCAGCGCGGCCACCTTGAAAGGCGAAGCCACCGGCTGGCCTTTCGTGCCGGTTTGGACCATGTATTTGGCCACGGCGACGGCGTTGGTGTTCAAAAGCCGGTAGCCCAGGGCCGGCGATAGGTAAAACACCGGTCCTTGTGCCGGGGCCTGGCCGGCCAATACCAAGCTGGGCCGGGCCAGGGTGGGGGCGAGGCGGGCCACGTGCTTAGCAAAGTTGACGTTGGGCCGGAAATCGACGAAGAACACGCTGCGCGCGCCTTTTTGCACCGCCGCGGCTAGCTTGGCGCGGTCGTCACGGCCCCAGCGAGTATAGCTGCCGTCGGGGCTGAGCAGGGGTTTGCCGCTGGTCGTAGTGGGTTCGCCCTGCATGACCAGCACGTCTTTGCCGGCCACGTCGAGGCCCTGGTAATCGGAGTAGCCGGCCTGCTCGATGCCGAAGCCCGCGAACACCGGTCGTAACTCGGTTTGCTGGTCGAAGCCCGTTGCGCCGCGGCCGTAAAAATCGTTCGGCCATTGGTAGTGCGTGCTGCCCACTTGCAGCGCCGCGCCCGGGGCCCAGGCCACGGTTTCGAGCTGGAATTTTTGTAGGTACGGGGCCGCCGCATCGGGGCCCGGGCCGGTGAGGCCGGCAGCTTGGAACTGCCTGGCCACGTAGGCGGCCGCCAGGTGCTGGCCCTTTTGGCCGGTTTCGCGGCCCTCGTATTCGTCTGAAGCCAGCACGGCGAGGTGAGTGCGCAGGCGGTCGGCCGTCACCAGGTCGGCGTAGCGGGCGCTCCAGTCCACCACGTTGGGCGGGGTGACCACGGTGGGCATTACCCCGGGCTTAGTCTTGGTTTTGACTTCGCTTTGGGCGCAGACTGGCGCGGCAGTGACCAGGGTCAGCAGGACTGGCAGCAGCAATATTTTCATAAAAAACAGTAAATAGAAACCTGACCAAGGGCCCGCTGTTTGGCTATACTAACGTGTAAATCAGCACCGTCGCATAAGCCGCTACGCCTTCTTGTCGGCCCACGAAGCCGAGCTTCTCGGTGGTAGTGGCTTTGATGGAAACGTCGTCTTCGGCGATGCCCATCACGGCGGCCAGCACGCGCTGCATCTCGGGGATGTGAGGGTTCACCTTGGGCTGTTCCAGGCACACGGTCGAGTCTATGTTGCCTACTTCGTAGCCTTTAGCGCGCAGCAGACGTAACACCTCGGCCAGCAGGCGCTTGCTGTCGATGCCCTTGTACTGCGGGTCGGTATCGGAGAAGTGAAAGCCTATGTCGCGCAAATTAGCGGCCCCCAGCAGCGCGTCGCAGATGACGTGGATGAGTACGTCGGCGTCGGAGTGGCCCAGGGCCCCGTGGGTGTGCGGCACCTGGATGCCGCCGAGCCAGAAAGGCAGCCCCTCGCGCAGCTGGTGAACGTCGTAGCCGAAGCCGGTGCGGATTTTCATACGAAAAGGTAGTGGAGTGGGAGAGCGGCAAAGGTATCCGCCGCCGGGCGCCGGGCCACTATCGGCCGCCGAATCGAATCAGCCGTACTTTGGGAGGATATTATCTGCGCGGGGCCAATGCACCGGGCCCGTTATGCTTATCTGCTGCCCGCTCGGCTCACCCGATTATCTTATGTTATTGTTAATTAAACACTATTGGCTGTTGGGCTTGCTCTGGCTGCTGGCCCCCGAGGCCCGGGCCGGCGTCGTGAAAGGCACCATCAGCGGGTCCGACGGCAGCAAGCTGGCCTTCGCCAATGTGGCCGTGCGCGGCGACGTCATCAGTACGGGCTCCAACGACCAAGGCCAGTACGCGCTGCGCCTGCCCACCGGGCGCTACGATCTAGTGTTCCAGTACGTGGGCTGCCGGCCGCGCACCGAGGCCGTGCGTGTGCCCAGCGGCGACTCTGCCCTGGTGCTCAACGTGCAGTTGGCCCCCGAAGCCTACAGCCTGGGCGAGGTGACGGTGCGCTCGTCGGACCGCGACCCGGCCTACGCCATTATCCAGCAGGCGCAGCAGTGGCGGCCTTACCACCGGCGCGAAGTGGCCGCCTTCCGGGCCCGGGTGTACAGCAAAAGCCTGGGCCGCATTCTCGAAACACCGGGCAAAATCATGGGCCTTTTTAAGCTGGGGCCAGACATCAAGCCCGGCATCTTTTACCTTTCCGAAAGCCTGTCCGACATTGCTTTCACCCAGCCCAACATCATCAAGGAAAGGATGTTGTCGAGCCGGGTGAGCGGTGACTCGCGCGGCATCAGCTTCAATCGGGCCAGCGCGGGACGGGGCCTGAATTTCTACGACAACCTGATTAAGTCCGGCTTTTCGGAGCGCGGCTTTGTGTCGCCCATCGCGGCCAGCGCCATGCTGTTCTACCAGTACGAGCTGATGGGTAGCACCCGGCAGGTCGACGGCTCGTTGGTGCATAAAATCCGCGTTACCCCGCGCCGCCGCACTGACCCGGTATTCACCGGCTTCATCTACATCGTCGAGGGCTCGTGGCGCATCCATTCCATCGATTTGAATCTGGGTAAAGAGGCGCAGCTCGACTACGTGGACGGCCTGCACATCGGCCAGCTGTTCGCCCCGGCCCCCGGCAACCCCAACGTGTGGGTGATGCAGTCGCAGCAGCTGCGGGCCAACCTCTCGGGCCTGGGCTTCAAAGGGTCGGCCTACATCACGTCGGTTATCTCCAACTATGCCAGCGTGGTGCCCACCTACTCTACGCCTCCCGTGGCCCCCGCTCCCGCCCCGGCCGTGCCCGATGCGCCTGCCCACCGCGAAACCGCCGCCGACATCCGCAAGTTCAAGCCCAACCTGCGGGGCCTGGGGGCCCAAGTGCGCCGCCAGGTGAAGCAGGCCCGGCGCGACTCCGCGCGCCGCGACCCGCTGGGCCAAATGCCGCGCGGCGAAGTGCAGCGCATCGAAAAAGGCGCGAACGAGCGTGACACCAGCTATTGGGCCCAGATTCGCCCCGTGCCGCTTTCCGACGAAGAAAAGAAGGACTACCGCACCAAGGGCAGTACTGAGGTCATCCGCCGCTCGCGCCCGTACCAGGACTCGATGGACCGCAAGCGTAACAGGTTCGAACCCATTAACTTGGCGGTGGGTGGCTACACCTACCGCAATTCGTTCAAGCAGACCAGCTTCACGGTGCAGCCGGTGGCCAACATCGTGCAGTACAACACCGTGGAAGGCGTGGTGGCCAATGCCCGCGTCGAGTTTGCCAAGCGCACCGACGACCGCCGCTTCGTGACGCTGGCACCGGTGCTGCGCTACGGCTTCAGCAACCGGCAGCTCAGCCCGAGCGTGGGCCTGGTGTGGCAATTTGACCCGGTGGTACTGCGTCAGTTCAGTTTGGTGGCCGGGCGCACGGTGGAGAATTTCGACCACAACTCGCAACTTACGCCGGCCATCAACTCGCTCTACACGCTGTTTGCTAACTACAACTACGCCAAGCTCTACCGCCGCGACGGCCTGGATTTAACCTTCCTCACTGAGCCCATGAACGGTCTCACGCTGCGCACTACGGCCAGCTACTTTAACCGCCGCGAGCTGTTCAACACCACCGACCGGCTGATTGTCGACGTGAAAGACCGCGCCTTTACCCCCAACCAGCCCGTGGCCGAGGAGGCCCCCGGTGGCACCGGTTTCGGCCAGAGCAAAGCCCTGACGTTGGGGGCCAGCCTCGATTTCAAGCCCGGCCAGCGCTACATCAACCGGCCCGACGGTAAGTTCAACCTAGGCTCGAAGTGGCCGACTCTCAACGTGCAGGGCCGGCTGGCCGTGCCGCATGTGCTGGGAACCGACGTGCGCTACCTGCTGCTGCAAGCCGGCGTGAACCAGCGCATCGACCTGGGCCTGTTGGGCACTAGCAGCTACCGCATGAACGTGGGCGGCTTCGTGGGCAAGCAGGAGGGCCTCACGTTTGCCGATTTCCGCCATTTCTCCGGCAACCGCACCCTGCTCACCGGCAACTTCAGCGATTTCCAACTGCTCGACTACTACCAGTACAGCACCCGCGCCGCGTACCAGGAGGCCCACTATGACCATCACTTCAACGGATTCATCTTCAATAAAATACCATTGTTGCGCCGGCTCAAATGGCAGGAAGTATTCTCCCTAAACTACCTACACACCGCCCAGGCCGGTCACTACGTGGAGCTAGGCGCAGGCATCGAACACGTGTTTAAGCTGTTGCGGGTCGATTTCTACACGGCCCTGCAGGCGGGCCAGCGCACTGGGGTACGAGCGGGGTTCGGCTTTTAAACCTCTTCAAAATCCACGTAATCGCCCACCCGGTCGGTACCCGGGCGGGTAGCGGCCGGTTTGGGCGGCACGTAATCGACGCGCACCTGCCCGGGGGCGGTCGGCGGCCCTTCGGGTCGGGTAGGACCCTGCGGCCCGAAGGGGCCACCGTTCATCGGCCCAAATGGCCCCCCGCCTTGCTGCTGGGCCTTGTGCACCTGCTGGCGCACAAAACCGCCCAGGGCGGCCCGCAACAGCGTAGGCAGCGCGTAGCGGATGAAGAAAAACGAAAACAGCAAAAACAACCAGAAGGACATACGCGAAGGTAGGAAATGGCACAGCAAGCCCGGACACGGGTATAACTGATAGGGCCGTATGTTTGGTTTAGCCCTTTGGGCGAAAACTGAAGGAAACCAGTAGAATCGCCGGTTATGCGTCGTTTGCTCTGGTGGTTGTTTTTGCTGGGCTTGGCGCCCACGGCCGCGCTGGGCCAGCGCGTGTGCCCCGGCTACGTAGTGCTGGCCGACGGCGGCAGCCTGCGGGGTGCCGTGCGCCTGACCAGCGACTTCGAGCAGCAACAGTTTGTGAAATTCATTCCGCTGGCCGCCGACAAGATGCTGCGCCTGACCGACGAGCAAGTGGTGGCTTACGGCTACGTGCGGGGCCCCGACACGGTGACTATCGTAACTGCGGCCTAGCGCTGGTTGCTGTGCCCGTGGTGCTGGCGTCGGGTCGGGCCGCCGCGATGTTTCCCGTCTCGCGCCTCCGGCTGGGGTCGCTGTTGCGGTTGCTGCAAACGGGCTGGGTGCAGGTGTACGAGCAATACTTGCCCATTTTGGTAGACAACTCCTTTTTTCGCAATGTGTTGCTGCGAACTGGCACCGGCGCGTTCGTGGGTACGTACTGGTGGAATTTCCGGCTCCGCGCTGCCGAATACTCCGCCGACTGCTCGGCGCTGGCCGCCGATCTGCAAGCCGGGCGCTACCCCCCCCCCGCGTGCCCTGCCAGCAGTGGCGCGCCGCTACAATGCCTGGTACTGCCGCAGCCACTGAGCCGGATTTATGCGAAAAAATCAAAGGCCCAAATGTGGTTTTGCGGGTCTGGACGCTATCTTTGTGACCCTAGCGCACGGGCAAGCGCTGGGAAACGCCTCTTTAGCTCAGCTGGTAGAGCAGCTCATTCGTAATGAGCAGGTCGTTGGTTCGAATCCAATAAGAGGCTCATACATGCACACCCGGAGCACCCGGAAAACAGCTTCTCGCGTCGCGAAGGCCGTTTTCCGGGTTTTTTGCGTTCAGCCCAATCGGGGTCTTGTAATGCGAGAAAGGCTACTTGCTACGCGAGTGGTGCCACCTTTTACGCTACCCTTCCGGTAATGACTACTCAGTTTATTTTGCGCGCCCAGAAGATGGACGCTGCCGGGCGCTGCCCGGTTCATTTGATTGTTTACCTCGACGGGGCCCGGTTGGTGCAGGCCACGGGCGAGAAGTGCAAGCCCGCCGATTGGAACGCCGACCGGTAACAGTTCCGGCGCTCGTTTGCGGGGGCCAGCGAAGCCAACGATTACTTGGCGCTGCGCACGCGCCAGGTGGGGGACTGGTGGCGCAAGGCGCGGGCGGCGGGCAAAGCGCCCACCGTGGCGGCAGCCGCGCCCAGGGACGTGTTGGTAGCGGTGCCCTACGAGCAGTACCGAGAGGCGATGCGGGCGCGGGGCTACGCCCGGGAAACTCTGCGGCAACACGTGATGGCGCAACCTGTTTGCCGGGTTTGAAGCGCACAGCGGGGCCGTGTTGGACCCAACGACGTACGACCTGGAACAACACGACCGGCTATTGGTGTACCTGTGGGAAGTACGAAAACTGGCCCCCAACACGGTGTACACGGCGATTAAGGACCTAAAATCTTTCCTGCGCTGGCTGCGGGACGAGCGGGGCGTGCTGGTGGCCGGGCTCACCTCGGCCGTGGGGGACCACAACAACACAAAAAAAGGCGCGCGGCCCGGCCCCCAGAGTACCGGGTGTGCAAGGACACACCCCC
>JANPOR010000495.1:0-5071 GCA_031428075.1 Hymenobacter sp.
CCCCCCCCCCACGCCCCAGGTGTGCATCTGCCCCAACGAAGCCGCCCAGCTGACCCGCACCAATTCTCCCACGTCCAAGGTGCTGTTGCAGCGCATCCGCCGCGCCAACGGCAAGCCCGCCCGGGCCTATGTGTCAGTAGCCGAATTCTGCCAGTATACCCACCTCTCCGAGGAAGAAGTCTCCCGCGCTCTCAACGCCCAGTAAATCGGACCTCGAGCATGGCTGGAGTATGGCAAGAGCCACCCTCGCCCCACTTAACCCCACGCGTTAGCGCTTCAAAGTCTCTAAGGCTATCCCACAAAAAAGGCCACCCCCGAATTGAGGGCGGCCCCATTGTTGAAAAAAGGCGGGCAAGCAGGTCGTTGTCTAACTAGCCGTCCGGTTCAGCGATAGGAGGGAGGCAGCAGGAAAATAAAGGCGTTTATCAACCCAATGCCCTCCAACTGTCCGATATCTTGTCCGATGAAAAATCAAAAAGCCGCTCTACGTGCTGTAGAACGGCTTTTTAGTAGTCCGTAGGGGAATCGAACCCCTGTTGGTAGAATGAAAATCTACTGTCCTAACCCCTAGACGAACGGACCGTTTTTGTTTTGGTGGTGCAAAGATACGGGGACTGAGTGGCCGCGCAAGGGTGGGGGGTAAAAAAATAGTCGGATGCAGCGTAACTGGCGTGTTTTTCAGGCTGAAAAAATGCTTGACGCGGGCAAAGCCCTAAATGTGGAACGGTTGACTGAGGCGGGTTTAGTAAAAACAACGGCGGGGCACGGGGGTTCCTGCTATCTTCGCCCCGCGTTTTACCAAGCTGCCGAAGGGCAGCTTGCCACCTTATTTTTCTTGCTACCAATGGCAAAAATTAAAGTCGCCATCAACGGCTTCGGCCGCATCGGCCGCCTCACGTTCAGAGCTCTACTAGGCCGCGACAACGTGGAAATCGTTGCAATAAACGACCTGACCGATAACAAAACCCTCGCTCACTTGCTCAAGTACGACTCGGTGCACGGGCGCTTCAACGGCACGGTAAGCTACGACGAGAACAGCTTGACGGTGAACGGCCAGCACATTGTAGCGCTTGCCGAACGTGACCCCAAGCTGCTGCCTTGGGGCAAAATGGGCGTGGACATCGGGCTCGAAAGCACGGGCCGCTTCGTCGACGAAGCCGGCGCTGGCCAGCACATCACCGCCGGCGCTAAGAAGGTTGTGATTTCGGCCCCTGCCACCGGCAACATCCCCACCGTAGTGCTGGGTGTGAACGAGGACACGCTGACTGGTAGCGAAACCATTATCTCGAACGCCAGTTGCACCACCAACTGCCTGGCCCCGATGGCTAAGGTGCTGAACGACACGTTCGGCATCGAAAAAGGCTACATCACGACGGTGCACGCCTATACCTCGGACCAGAACCTCCAGGACGCTCCCCACAAGGACCTGCGCCGCGCCCGCGCCGCTGCTTACAGTATCATTCCCACCAGCACCGGCGCGGCCAAGGCCGTGGGCTTGGTGCTGCCCGAACTGAAGGGTAAGCTCGACGGCTTGGCCATGCGCGTGCCCGTGCCGGATGGATCGATGACCGACCTGACGGTGATTTTGAAGCGTGAAGTGACCAAGCAGGAAATCAACGACGCCTTGAAAGCGGCCGCTGAGGGCCCCCTGAAAGGCATTATCGAGTACGCAACCGACCCGCTGGTGAGCATCGACATTGTGGGTAACCCGCACTCGTGCATCTTCGACTCGGAGCTGACCTCGGCCAACGGCACGCTGGCCAAGGTGATTGGCTGGTACGACAACGAGATCGGGTACTCGACCCGCACGGCCGACCTCATCCAAAAGTTGGGCGAGAAGATGAAAAGCTAACCCGCTGCGCCGTAAAATCCGGGCCGCCCGTTTCCTTTGGGGAACGGGCGGCTTTTTTTGGCTCCTCCTGCCTACTCCGGTCCGCCTACATGCCCAAAACCTGCTTCATCTTCAACCCGACGGCCGGCCCCAGCCGCCGCCGCGACCTGCTAACCCTCGTGGCCCGGCACTTCGGGGTGGGGAGCGCTGGTTACGTCATCCGCCCTACGGAGGGCCCCGGCCACGCCGTGGAGCTGGCGCGCACCGCTGCCGCCGAGGGTTTTGCGGTGGTGGCGGCCGTGGGCGGCGACGGCACTGTGAACGAGGTGGGCCGCGGCTTGCTGGGCACAACGGCTGCGCTGGGCATCGTGCCGCTGGGCTCGGGCAACGGACTGGCCCGCCACTTAAAAGTGCCGCTGGGGCTGCCGGCCGCGCTACGCCGACTGGTCGCGCCCGCGTTCGGGCGCATCGACGTGGGGCGCATCAACGGGCGGCCGTTTTTTTGCACGGCCGGACTGGGGTTCGATGCGCACGTGGCCCAACACTTCGCCCGGGCCGGCTCGCGGGGCCTGAGCACCTACCTACGCGTGACGCTGCGCGAGTACCGCCGCTACCGGCCCGTGGCCGTGCAAATAGAGCTGAACGGCCAGGTCCTAGTCACTGATTGCTACGTGCTGGCCTTCGCCAACGCCTCGCAGTACGGCAACAACGTGTACATCGCTCCCCGCGCCGACCTGCGCGATGGCCTGCTCGACGTGTGCCTCATCGATGCGCTGCCCGTGGGCCGGGCCATGCGCGTGAGCTTGGCCATGGCCCTGGGCAACTTGCCCGAAACTAACGCTGCCGAATATTGCCAGACGGCGCAAGCGCGCGTGACGGCTGCCGAGCCGCTGGGCTTCCACGTCGACGGCGATTATGCGGGCCACACCACCGATTTTGCCGTGGAGTTGTTGCCGCTGGCCCTAGCCGTGGCCGTGTAGCAGCCTTTTTGTTTTATCACTAATTTCAATCCCCGCGTCACCATGAAAAAAGACACCCGCGCCGGGGTGGTGTACTCCACCAATCCCGAATTTGCCTACCAAAATAGCGGTGTTCCCGAGACCGCAACGCTGCCGCCTCAGCAGCAGCAGCTGCGCGTGCAGCTCGACAAAAAACAGCGCGGTGGCAAGCAAGTGACGCTCATTACAGGCTTCGTAGGCACCGACGCGGACCTCCAGGCACTAGCCAAAATCTTGAAAACCAAGTGTGGCGGCGGCGGTAGTGCTAAAGACGGCGAAATCCTGGTACAGGGCGACTTCCGCGAAAAGATCCTGGTCCTGCTGGTGCAAGCCGGCTACAAAGCGAAGAAAATTGGCGGCTGAACCGACTCCCGCTACGCGCCGCGTAGCGGGAGTCGTAAGCACCGTAAATATTCAATAAGCAAGCCTCGCTGCTCATACCCGCTACTTATTATATCCTGGCTGAAGACCACGTTATCAGCGCCGTGCAGTGGCACAAGCTAGGAGTGGGGGTGGTAGGCGAGGCCATCATTGGGCTGGGCATCATCATCGCTGGGTTGCTGCTGGTGCGGACGCTGTAGGCCAGGCGCGCCACTGATTTCACCGCCATTCGGCTCACTCTGTCGTGCTACCTGGCGCTGGCCCTGGAATTTCAGCTAGGGGCTGATATCCTTTCCACGGCCATCGCGCAGAGCGGGGACCAGATTGGCCGGCTGGAGGCCATCGCCGTGATTCGGACGGCCCTGAACTTCTTTCTTTCCAAAGAAATGCAAGGCGAGCGCCACCAGACCAAGGACGAAAATGCTGCCGTGGCCCCGGCCCAGCTGCCGGCCGGTGACGCGTGCTAGCCCCTCAGCCGCTGCCGGGCCCGTTCCACGTCTTCGGGCGTGTCGATGCCAAAAGCATCCAGCTCGGTTTCGGCGCAGCGGATGGTGTAGCCGGCTTCTAGCCAGCGCAGTTGCTCCAGGCTCTCGGCTGCTTCGAGGGCCGACACGGGCAACTGCGTGAGCCGGGCGAGCACCGCCGGGCGGTAAGCGTAAAGGCCCAGGTGGCGCAGGTAATGATGGTGCTGAAGCCACTCGGCCGCCGGATGCTGGCGTTGGTAGGGGAGGGGGTGGCGGCTGAAATACAGAGCCTCGCGGCGGCAGTTGAGTACAACTTTGGGCAGGTGTGGGCTGAATAATTCTTCCGTACTTACCACCGGCTTCACCAGCGTGGCGATGTCGGGCGCAGTATTTTCATCCTGAAATAAATCCAGCAGCGCATTTATTTGGGCGGGGTGGATGAACGGCTCGTCGCCTTGGATGTTGACGATGCAGCTCACTTCGGGCGGGCTGCCCAGCTGCTGAAAAGCCTCGTAGAGGCGGTCGGTGCCGCTGGGGTGGTCGGGGCGGGTGAGCACGGCCTCGCCCCCGAAGCTGCGCACGTGCCGGAGGATTCGCTCGTCGTCGGTGGCCACCACCACGCGGTCGAGGTGGGCTTGTTGGGCCTGCCGCACCACGCGCTCAATCATGGTGCGGCCCCCGAGGTCGACGAGGGGCTTGCCCGGGAGGCGGGTGGAGGCGTAGCGGGCGGGAATCAAGCCGAGAACCATAAGCGGCAAAGCAAAAGCAGGGAATTAGGGCCCCAAAGAACGCACCCGGCACCCGGCGGCGGGCGGCGCTGCCGTGCGCTAGGCGTATTCTTCGTTATTTTGCCCACGCCGGCCGCCTGCCGGCCCCCACGGCGGGGTTTGGAACGACTTTCGCAGCGCCGATTTTTTATGACTGGATTCTTTTTGTTGCTGACGGCGGCCCTGCACGGCCCCGCGGCTGTAGTACCCGCCCGCCCGGCCCTGGCCCCCACCGATTCCATCGGCGTGGAAATGCGCGGCGGCCAACGCTTCGTGCGTCACCGTGTGGTCCCGGGCGAAACCCTGTCGGCCCTGTCGCGCCGCTACCATGTGAGCCTGGCCCAGCTCGTCAGCGCCAACCCGCAAATAGCTAACGGCCTGGGTATCGGGCAGGTGGTGCTGGTGCCGCGCCCGGCGGGTAACGGCGCGGTCAACTCCACCGCCATCAAGCCCCCTGCTGCCAATGCCGACAGGGCTCCCGAAGCCGCGCCCGCCGGCCGCTACACGGTGGCTCGGGGCGACAACCTCTACGCCATCGCCCGGCGCTTCCAGCTAGCCCCCGACGAGCTCATCAAGCTCAACAGCCTGCCGGCTGGTGGCCGTGTGCGCGTGGGCCAGCAGCTGTTGTTA
>JANPOR010000496.1:0-3990 GCA_031428075.1 Hymenobacter sp.
GCGCTTGTAAGCTTTCCTGACTACGTTGGATAGCGCGCCGTACTGCCGCTGTTGTGCGGGCGCTGCCGTGGAGTATTTGTCCCATAGGTCTGTGCGAAATTCCTGCCCGGAAAATACACCATCACGCTCTGGGACTATACACCTAGTTTAGGCGGACAGAAGAAGGACGTATATTTCTTCTGTGATGACAGCCAAAAAGAGCGGAGCGTCGCCCGATAAACGACGCAAATACGATGAGGCTTTCAAGGCCGAGGCCCTGCGCCTGGCCAGCGAGAGCCGCAGCACCCAAGCCGCCGCGCAACAGCTAGGCATCAGCCCCAAGCTGCTCTACCGCTGGCAGCAGGCGCAGTTCGTGGCCGAAGTGGGCAGCGTGGAAGTGGCCCGTGACCCGGAGGTACGTGCCCTACGGGCCCGCCTCAAACGGGCCGAGCAGGAACTCGATATTTTAAAAAAAGCCTTGGTCATCTTCGCCCAACCGACCCCGTGAGCCGCCTCTGTCAGGCACTGGGAGTGGCCCCCAGTGCCTACTACGCCTAGCAGCAGCACGCCCTACGTGCCCACCTTAAACGGGTCGAACAGGAGTTCGACATGTTAAAAAGAAACCTTGGTCATCTTCGGCCCGCCGACGCGGTGAGTGCCTACCAACACAGTGCCCAACGGACCGACCAGGCCCCGGTGCGCCAGCTCTGCCTCAAACCTTGGCTGTCTAAGCCAACTCCGGCACGGCTTGCCGTGGTTTTACTTGCTCGTGGCCGTGAGAAGCCCGGCGGGGTCTTAATGCGTTACGACTACCCGGGTTATTTGAGGAGGGCCCGTGGTCGTTTGCAGGCGCATCAGGTAGAGCCCGGCCGGCACCTGCTGCACCGGCAGGGTGGAGGAGTCCGCCCCAACCGGGCCGCGCCAAACGACGCGGCCGGTGGCATCGAGCAGTTCTGCAATGGCCACCGCCGCCCCCGTTGGTCGGTCCAGCCACAGCACCTCGTTGGCCGGGTTGGGGTAGAGGTTCAGCCCCACGCCCTCCCCCGGCCCCGGAACGTCGGCCACGGCTTGCACCGGCGAATACGTCACGATACCGTTGGCATCGACCTGGGCCAGGCGGTAGTAAGCGGCTGCCGGACCCGCCGTGGCGTCGGCCCAAGCGTAATTGCGGGGGGCTGAGCTGTTGCCCGCCCCGGCCACCGTACCCACGACCTGCCAGTTTTCCCGGCCGCTGCGACTACGTTCTGCCCGAAAACCGATGTTGTCGTGCTCGGTCGCGGTGCACCAAGTGAGGTCCACCGTGGCGGCGTTGCGCCGGTGGGCTCGAAAAGCCACCAGCGTCACGGGCAGCGGGTTGCTGCCAAACTCGTAGGCCCCGGCATCGGGCGGGCCCACGCGGGCAGCCCCGCGCTGGTCGGTGGCCGGCGCACCCGGGGCCAGCCCAAGGTCAAGGGTCGGGCTGCCCGCGGGCAGCGCCTGGGTGGGGGTGGGGCCGCCGTTGGCGGCCAGCGGCAGCAGCCGGGCATCGGCCACGAGCACGGCTGGCGTCAGCCAGTCTTCGCGCTGGGGACCGAACTGGGCGTTGTAAGTCTCGGGCCACTGCATGTTGCCGGCCAGCACGGTCAGGGCCGAGTTCTTGTTGAGTGTGCCGCCGCCGTAGGGGTTGCTCTGGTTGCCGGCGCCGGTCGGGTTGTTCTGAAACAGCGTGTTGCCCAGCGAGAGGGTACCGAGGTTGAAGAGGGCGCTGGCGAAATTGCCGCCCCGGTTGCCGCTGAACGTGCAGTTGAGCACGCTGGCCCGGTGTTCCGCGCCGCCGCTGATGGCCAGCCCGCCGCCCAGCCCGCCGCCCGCGTTGTCGGCGGCCACGTTGCTGGCAAAGGTGCAATTGCGCACGCTCAACAGCGTGTTCGTGACCCACACGCCGCCGCCCGCGCCGGGCGTGGCGTTGCGGGCAAAAGTAGAGTTGGTGAGCATGAGCGGGCCGCTGAGGTAGTAGAGGGCCCCGCCCAGGTCGCCGCCGCTGCCCACCGCGTTGTCCTCGAAGGTGCAGCGGTCGATGCTGGCCGTGCTGCCCTGGCCGTCGTAAAAGATGAGGCTGGCTGCGCCGCCCTGCTTGCCGGCGGTGTTGCGCCGAAACGCGCAGCCGCACAGGCTCATGGCGTTGGTCACGCCGTTCTGGTTCACGCCGTCCACGTACACGGCCCCGCCGATGCCGCCCAGGTCGAAGGTGCCGCCCGTGCCGGTTGCCGCGTTGTCCTCAAACGCGCAGTTGATGAAGCGCTGGGCCGAGCCGATGGTGCCCACCGCCCCGCCGTTGGCCCCCCGGTTGCCGCTGAAGGTGCAGCCCGCAAACACCACGTCGTCGTACACGATGGTGTGCACCGCCCCGCAGCCATCCGACTGTAAGGCCGGCCCGGTATTGCTCAAAAACCGCACGTTGAGCACCTGGAGCTTGCCGTGGGCCCGCCCCCGGATGGCGGCCCCGCCCAGGCGGTCGTTGTTGCCGTCGTCGGGCGCGAAGCCGTCGCGCAGGGTCAGGTTTTGCAGGGCCAGCAGGGTGCCGTTCGCCGCACTGGCCGCCGGTGCCTTGTCGATAATTCGTGCTGCGCCGCCGCCGCTCAGCGTGAGCCGGCTCAGCCCGTCGAGCACCACGCGCTGGTTGGGTACCTGTAAGGGGCTGGTGAGCGTGAGCGTGTAGGGGGCCGGCCCGCAGTTGCACACGATGTTGCCGCCCGCGTTCAGCAGGGCTTGCAGGGCGGCCTGGGTGCAGCTGGCGGCCGTGCCGTTGCCGAAGGGCGCGGCCCCGCTCATGTCCATCGGGGCAGGGGCGGGGCATACGGCGGGCGGGGCCGTTTGGGCCAGGACTACCGTGTACCCGAGCAGGACCAGCGGCAGGAGCAGAAAGGGTATTTTCATAGAATGACAAGGAGGGGGATCAACGCCGCGTGGTCAAGGTTGTTACGGAACTTGCACAAGCGGGGGTCACGGGCTGCCAGACAGACCCGCGCCGTACGGGGCAGGGTGCTTTCCGGGTAGTGGCCGCGCTCGGCGTTGATAAAACGGTAGCGGCTCATTGGTCCAGCGTCTGTGAGAGCCTGCGCATGAAGCAGGCGATGGCGATAGTTTTTTTAAAAATGCCCAGCTCCTGCGCCAGCCGCCGGGCCAGGGCCCGCAACTGGCGCAGTTCGACGGCCGTGGCCGGGTCCAGGGCCGCCCCCAATGCAGCCGCAACTTGCGTTTGAGCGGCCTTTTGGCACTGGTAGAGGCGTTTGGGGTCGATGTTGAGTGCCCGAGCGGCGACTTGGGTCGAGCAGCTTTGCTCGGCCAGGTGCAAGGCTTCGGCGCGGAAGGCCGCATCGTACGTGCGGCAATTGTCGGGTTATGGTGTGTCTTTCATGACATAGGGAAGATACCACCCTAGAGCAGTTTCCAATTCACTATACAAGATAGCCGCAATGGTCAAACCAGTTTTTCGCATCGTGCTCGCTTATCCATTCTGCAGCCGTCCGAATGGCTTCTTCCAGCACATCACGGGTGCGGGCCTGGGCCTTGCGCAACCAGGTCTTAGAGAGCATCAAAAAGTGTGGGGCAATCGCCGGCACCAAGTTGATAACCCCTGCCGGTGAAAACCCTGCCGATGAGCGTTTATCCCCACTGCCCCACACTTTTTGATGCTCTCCAACGCTTCCTGGTGAGCAGCGGGGCGAAGCTGCGCAGCCTCGAAACCGCCGACGTGGCCCATTTTTTCTTCGCCGACAAAGCCACCTGGCTCACGCCCCGGCAGGGCCCCCGCGTGGACGTGGAGTACAGCCTCGACAAGCTGGCCGACCTGCTCGACCCGGCCCGGTTTTTTCGGGTCAACCGGAGTTTTCTGGTGGCGCGGGAGGCCATCCACACCATCCACGCCTTTTCGGGGGGTAAGCTCAAGCTCGACTTGCTGCCGCCGCCCCGCGAGGAGGTGTTCGTGAGCGGCGACCGGGTGCCCCCGTTCAAAGAATGGCTGGGTAAATA
>JANPOR010000497.1:0-20300 GCA_031428075.1 Hymenobacter sp.
GCCTTGGGTGGGCACGGGCGGCTCGGTGTGCGGGTCGGGGGTAGGGATAGGATTGGGTTGGCTCATGGCGAAAGGATTGGAGATGATAACTGCTCGGGTGTACGGTCCCCGGCGGCCGGCGGCTGCCCGCACTGGCCAGCCGGCGTACTTTTGCCCCCGTTGTCGGTTGTTTTTCCTTACGTTCTTTTCATCTCAGTCCCCGAGGCCATGACCCAGTTCCGCACCGAAAAAGATACGATGGGCCCCGTGCAGGTGCCAGCCGACGCCTATTGGGGCGCCCAAACCCAGCACAGCATCGAAAATTTTCCCATTGCGCAGGACATTAATCGGATGCCCAAGGAAATCATCCGGGCCTTCGCCTACCTCAAAAAAGCCGCCGCCCTCACCAACCGCGACGCCGGCGTGCTGCCCGCCGACAAAGCCGCGCTGATTGGCCAAGTGTGCGACGAAATCCTGGCCGGTCAGCTCGCCGATTCTTTCCCGCTGGTGGTGTGGCAAACGGGCTCGGGCACGCAAAGCAACATGAACGTGAACGAGGTAGTGGCCTATCGGGGCCACGTGCTGCGAGGTGGCCAGCTGACGGATGAGAACAAGTTCCTGGCCCCGAACGATGACGTGAACAAGTCGCAGTCCAGCAACGACACCTTTCCGACGGCGATGCACATCGCGGCCTACAAAATCCTGGTCGAAACCACGATTCCAGGCATCACTAAGCTGCGTAACGCGTTGAAGCAGAAATCGCAGGAGTTCATGCACGTTGTGAAAATCGGCCGTACCCACTTCATGGACGCCACGCCGCTTACGCTGGGTCAGGAGTTTTCGGGCTACGTTTCGCAGCTCGATCACGGCCTGCGGGCTATCAATAACACGCTGGCCCACCTGAGCGAGCTGGCCCTAGGCGGCACCGCCGTGGGCACGGGCATCAACACGCCCCCCGGCTACTCGGAGAACGTGGCCAAGCACATTGCTGAGCTGACGGGCCTGCCCTTCGTCACGGCCGAAAACAAGTTTGAGTCGCTGGCCGCGCACGATGCCATTGTGGAAACCCACGGGGCCCTCAAAACGGTGGCCGTGAGCCTGATGAAAATCGCCAACGACATCCGCATGCTCAGTTCGGGTCCCCGGGCCGGCATCGGCGAAATTCACATCCCCGACAACGAGCCCGGCAGCAGCATCATGCCCGGCAAGGTGAATCCCACCCAGTGCGAGGCCTTGACGATGGTGGCCGCCCAAGTGATGGGCAACGACGTGGCCATCACCATCGGTGGCTCGCTGGGCCACTTCGAGCTGAACGAGTTCAAGCCGCTGATGATCTACAACTTCCTGCACTCGGCCCGGCTCATCGGCGACGCTTGCTCGTCGTTCACCGATAAGTGCGCCGTGGGCATCGAGCCCATTTTGCCCAACATCAAAAAGCACGTCGACTCCTCGCTCATGCTCGTTACGGCCCTCAACCCGCACATTGGCTACTACAAAGCCGCCGAAATTGCCCAAACCGCTCACAAAAACGGCTCTACGCTGAAGGAAACTGCCTTGCAGCTCGGCTATGTTACCGCCGAGCAGTTCGACGAATGGCTGAAGCCGGAGGATATGGTGGGCGAAGTCAAGGTCTAACCGCCTCGCTGTTTCAGGCATTAAGAAGCCGCTACTCAGCCGGTACGCGCCGGTACAGCCCAGCGGGTCCTGCCGGCTCGTAGGGACCAAATACGCTCGGCAGCAGGTGCCGCAGCTGGGGCATTAAGTGGCTCTGGTCGAGAACGTAGGCAGGTGGTTTGGCTCCTACCTGCCGGCCGATGCGCACCACGGCAGCGTACTGGTCGAGGTAGCCGAAGTCGGCCAGAGCTAGGTTCCAGTCGAGGTAAGGCGTGGCCGATTGGTTGGCGAGGTAGGCGCGGTGGTCGGGTCCCAAGATGAGTAAGCGTTGGCTGCGCAACCCCGCCAGCACCGGGTCGGGGCGGGGGGCAAAGGAACTTTCGGCGGGCAGGCGCAGGGCGGCCGCCAAGCCGGGCACCAGCGGGCGGTAGCGCAGAACCGCCACGGCCCCCACTAGCACCAAAAATAATACTTCCGGGGCCCACGCCGGCCGGGCGCTCTGCCAGAGGAACAAGCCAAAATACGCCAGCGGCGGCAGCAGCAGCACCAGCGTCCCGGGGGCCACCCCGCCGCCCGCCGCCAGTACGGCCAGGGCCCCCAGCATCCAGCCCACCATCAACTGCCGGAACTTGGCCTGGAACACGGGGCCCAGCGGGGTGCCCAGCCCGCGCACCACGGCCAGCAGCAGTACCGCCGCGGGTAGGGCCAGCAGCCGCAGCTGCACGGCTAGGGGCAGGCCGTCGGGGGCACCGCTGCCGAAGCTGCGCCACCCCGGCACGAGGTGCAGCTGCACGAAACCTGGTAGGGCCCCCGAATACAAAAAACAGGTAGCGGCCACGGCATACGGAAACAGCAGACCGCACAGCAGCAGCAAAAAGCTGCGAAACGCGTTGGCGGCGAAGATAATGACCGCCAACAGCCCCACCGCCGCAAACAGCACCAGCGGCAGATAACACAGCCCCGCTAGCCCAATCAGAAACCCGGCCCTGAACAGGCGGCGGTTGTCGTATCCCTCGCGCGAAGTGGGCAGTAAAGCGCTAAGCGCAAACACGACAAACGTATGCCCCAGTAGCAGCGGCGACAGTGCATCGAGGTCGGTACTGAGGCTGCTCAGCAGTAGGTAGGCGAGGGCCACCAGGTAGCCCCGGTCGGGAAACACGTCGGCGCGGTTCAGTACGAAGTTCAGTCGTAGGGCTTGCAGCAGCAGTAGTGCCAGCGCTAGAACCCGGTACAGAAAAACGGGCCGAGCGTCGAGCCAGTCGAGCCCTGCGAAAAAGTACGCGGCCAGCGGAGCCATGCCACTGTAGAGGTCGCGGTAGGGCAAGGCCCCGCCGTGCACCCGCTCGCCCACCAGCAGGGCCCCCAGCTCGCCCGCCGTGAGGGGCAGGCCCCGCAGGGCCAGCAGTGGAAGGCGCAGGGCCAGCAGCAGCCCCAGCAGCACCAATAGCTGAGCGGGCAACGAGCTTCGAAAAAAGCGCAGCACGAAGGGAAACGGTGGTTTGGTGAATGGCAGCTTGGCCGGGCAAAGGTATCGGCATTCGGGCCCGGCTGCCTTACCCGAGCGCTGGCCCGCGATTCGGTCTATCTACCGCCGCGTACCTTTACCAACTATTTTGCAAACGATATGGAAAGCAAACGACAGCAAAAAATGGCCAGTCTGCTGCAGCAGGAGTTGGCCGCCGTGCTACAGCGCGACCTGCCGCACCTGTTCGGTGGTGGGCTGGCCCCGGGCATTAGCATGGTGAAGGTGACGCCCGACCTGGGGCAGGCCCGGGTATACCTAAGCTTGCTGTTGAGCACCGACGCCGACGCCCGTTTGGCCTTGGTGCGCGACAGCGCCAAGGAAATCCGTCAGGCCCTGGCCAAGCGCATCCGCAAAACGGCCCGCGTGGTGCCGGAACTGACGTTCTTCCACGACGACAGCGCCGCCTACGCCGCCCACATGGACGGCGTACTTGGCCAGCTGCACATCCCGCCCGCCCCGCCCGATGGCGGCGAGGGCCCCGACGAGCCAGCTGCGCCGCGCCCGCGTCTCTTCAAGGGAGAATAAGTAATAAGTAAATACCTAGCGATGTACTGATGTGAAAACGAAAAAATGGACCGATAGAATTTATCTGTTGCCTTCTTTTCTACACGAACACATCTTCACATCAGCACATCTCCACCTTTTCTCTTGTATTACGACCCGATCAAAAAAACGCTCGGTGAGGTATTCAACCGCACCCCGGGGCTGCGCCGGTTGTTTTACCATCTGCTCGACTTGCTGCTGCTGCGCACCTGGCACGTTCACCGCGAGCTGCGCCAGTGGGCCCGGAACCGCACCCAGGAGCCGCTGAATATCCTCGACGCGGGGGCCGGCTACGGCCAGTACAGCTATTGGCTGAGCAGCCTGAGCCGCCACTGGCAAATTTTGGCCGTGGACGTGAAGGACGAGCAGGTGGCCGACTCCAATCGCTTCTTTCGCCAGATTGGCCGGCCCAACGTGCAGTTTGCCGTGCAGGACCTAGTGCTGTACCAAGAGCCAAACAGCTTCGACCTGGCCCTGTCGGTCGACGTGATGGAGCACATCGTGGAAGACGTGGAGGTGTTCCGCAACATCCACGCTTCGCTCAAGGACGGGGGCATGCTGCTCATTTCGACCCCCAGCGACCAAGGCGGTTCCGACGTGCACGACGACGCCGAAACCAGCTTCATTGAGGAGCACGTGCGCGACGGCTACAACATCCACGAAATCCAGCAGAAACTGCGCACGGCCGGCTTTGAGCGCATTGAGGCCCGCTACAGCTACGGCGAGCCAGGCCAGATCTCCTGGCGGCTGAGTATGAAGTACCCGATTTTGATGCTGGGACAGTCGCGGCTGTTTTTCGTGCTGCTGCCGCTTTATTACGCCGTGGTATTCCCGTTCTGCTTGGTGCTGAATTGGCTTGATGCCCGCACTATGCACGACTCCGGCACGGGGCTGATTGTGAAGGCCTGGAAGTAGGAGCCGCCGCGTTGCGGCCCAGTGCGGCGGGTAAAAACCCGTAACTTGTCGGACCGATTTTCCTTTGCTCTTTCTATTCTATGGCCGGCCAAAACGAATCTCAACAGGCAAAACCAGCAACTGATCCGATGGACCAGCAGGAAAAGTCGCAAGGGCCGCGGGTTGATAGCATGGACCGGCAGAATCAGGAGCGCGGTGCAACGATAACACAACACGAAACCCGCCTCAAACGCCTGCAAGACTTTATGGACGGCTTTTTACGCAAGGCCGGCTAACCCGCTTTTGGCTTCGCCCGCTCCGTGAACGTACCCTTTCTCATTGCCAGGCGCTACTTTCTGTCGAAGAAAAAGCGCAACATCATCTCCATTATCTCCAACATCTCGATGGTGGGGGTGGCGGTGGGCACCATGTCACTGATCATCGTGCTTTCGGTCTTCAACGGGCTTGAAGACCTGGTGCGTACCCTCTACGGCAAGTCCGATCCCAGCCTTGTGGTCACGGCCACGCGAGGCAAGTCGTTCGTCGTCACGCCCGCGTTTTTGCAGCGCATACAGGCCACGCCCGGTGTGGCTCTGCTCACGGAAGTGATTGAGGACAATGCCCTGCTTCAGTACCACGACCGGCGAATGGTGGTGAAAATGCGCGGCCTGACGGATAACTATTTTGGCCAGAGCGGCATCGACGCCAACATCCGAGAGGGCGACCACCGCCTGAGCCGCGACAGCCTCGATTTTGCCTTGATAGGGGCCGGTGTGCAGCACGAGCTGAGCATCACACTTAAAAATAACTTGGCGCCCCTGCGCATGCTCTATCCGCGCAACAACGGCCGCAAAGCGCTGAGCATGAACCCCGACAAGGCCTTCAATGAGCAAGACTTGCAGGCCGGGGGCGTGTTCCTCATCGAGCAGCATATGGACGACAGCTACGTGTTCGTGCCCCTGCGCTTTGCCCAGCGCCTGTTGGGCTACGGCAATCGTCGCACGGGCCTCTACGTGAAGGTGGGCGGCAGCTTCTTGGTCGAGCCGGTAAAGCAGGCCCTGCGCCAGGAATTGGGCCCCCAGTTCACGGTGCTCGACTCCGACGAGCAGCACGTGAGCCTGCTCAAAGCCATCAAAATCGAGAAGCTGTTCGTGTTTATCACATTCGCCTTCATCCTGCTCATCGCTTCGCTCAACATCTTCTTTTCGCTCTCGATGCTGGTCATCGACAAGAAAAAAGACATTGCTGTACTGCTGGCGATGGGGGCCACCGAGAAGATTGTGCGCCAAATCTTTTTGGGGGTAGGAGCCATTGTGGCGCTAGTAGGCGCGGTGGTGGGCCTGGTGCTGGGCGTGGGCATTTGTTGGATGCAGCAGCGCTTCGGGCTGGTGAGCATGGGCATGGCCACGAGCATCGTCGACGCATACCCTGTGAAGATGAAGTTCACCGACATCGTGTTCACCAGCGTGGCCATCGTGCTCATCACCCTCGCGGTGAGCATCCGCCCGGCCCTGAACGCCGGCCGGCTCGTGCTGCGCGATAATTTGTAGATCGTAGGGGTAAAAGCTTAGCACTAGGGGGTAAGCTGTTATTTCTGACCACAAAGCATGCGAAAAATGTGGTACGAATCGGCGCGGGGCCCTAACTTGCGGCTCCTCGTGGCCACCCATGAAAGTATCGCCGACCGAACCTTTTCAAATCGTTTACTCGCTCTTCGAACATGAGTTCCTGGGTCACTTGTTTGCGGCCTATTTGGTCCAGCGCGGGCCCAAGGGCCAACTCACCCTGCTGCACCAAACGGCCTCGGCCCGCAACGCACCCGAGTTTGCCGCCGGCCTCGACGCGGTTGATTTTGAATTGATTGACCTCTGCGACCAGCTCCAGCAAGAGGCTGTCGTCAAAGAGTTTTGGCCCCGGAAGCTGTCGGCGGCCGATTTTTTTCTGAAGATATACCACCCCGACAAGGGCGATAAGCCTTTGCAGGAAGCCATTGCCCGCCACGTACAGGCGCGCATGGCCGCCGTGCTGACCCGCCTCCACGGCAAGCGGGTATTCATCATGGGGCGCGACGGCGAGCCCACTTGGCGCGAGATTGCGCTGGCTCCGGTGCCGGCCTCGGTGCTATTCCATTTTCGACGCAACGACGACGGTACTCATTACTTCCCCACCATCCAGTACCAGGGCCAGCGGCTTGATTTCCAGTATAAAGGGGCCCTGTTGGTGTGCCAGCAACCGGCATGGCTGTTGCTCGATGGTGTGCTTTACTCATTTCACAACGAGGTAGACGGACGCAAGCTGCAGCCGTTTATGAATAAAAAATTCATCGTGGTGCCCCGGCAGGTGGAGGCCAGCTACTTTGAGAAATTCGTGGCTCCGCTCATGGAGTCGTTCGACGTCCACGCCCGCGGCGTGGGCTTCGCCGTGGTAACGGACCGCTACCGGGCCCGGCCGCGGCTTACGTTCAGCGACGTGCCGCCTGCCCCGGTCGGGACCGAGGTACCCGAGCGACCGCTCGGCCCCCCGCGCCGGGGCCGCGTGCCTCAGTTCAAGCCCGCTGCCTTTCCCAGTACCGACCGCCTGTACTTCGACCTGGGCTTCCGCTACGGCGACGCCCTCGTGCCATATGACCCCGGCAAGCGCGTGAGCGTGCGCTTGGAGCAGCAGGCCGATAGCTACACCTTCCACCGCCTGTTGCGCAGCGCCGACGAAGAGCGCGCCGCCGTAGCCACGCTGGCCGCCCGTGGACTGGCCCTGCCCGACGGCCGCGCCGCTCTCGATCGGGCGGCAGCTTTCCAGTGGCTACACGACCACGCCGAGGCCTTGGTCGCCGTGGGTTTCGCCGTGGAGCCGGCTGCCGGTGCCAGCCAGCCCTATTTTCTGGGACCGGTGCGCATCGAGTTGGGCATCAAGGAGGCAGGTGATTGGTTCGACGTGCGCGGTACGGTGCACTTTGGCGACATTGTGGTGCCGTTTGTGCGGCTGCGGGGGCATATTTTGCAGCGGCGGCGCGAGTTCCGGCTCCCCAACGGCCAAGTGGCCATCATCCCCGAGGCGTGGTTCACCGACTATCTGGAGCTGTTTGCTTTCGCCGAAGACAAGGACGATACCCTGACCCTGCGCCGCCACCACCTGTCACTGGTGGCCGACTTACAAAGCAACGAGCTGGCTACCGTGACGCTGGGCCGCAAGCTGGAAAAGCTGCGCGACTTCGTTGCCGTGGAAGACCAGCCCCTGCCCGCCGGCTTCCGCGGCGAACTACGCCCTTACCAAAAGGCGGGCTACAACTGGCTGCGTTTCGTGCAGGACTACCACTTCGGAGGGTGTTTGGCTGACGACATGGGACTGGGCAAGACCGTTCAGGCGCTGGCCATGCTCCAGCAGCGGGCCGAAAGCGGGGCCTCGCAAGGCGCGGCCTCGCTGCTGGTTCTGCCCACTTCGTTGGTATACAACTGGTTGAACGAAGCCCGCAAGTTCACGCCCGCGCTGCGCTTGTTGGTGTACACCGGCACCTACCGCACCAAAGACGTGAGCCTCTTTGCCGGTTACGACGTGGTGCTGACCAGCTACGGCATCGTGCGCCTCGACGCCGAACTGCTGTCCGACTACAAGTTCGACTACGTGATTCTAGACGAGTCGCAGGCTATCAAAAATCCGTCGAGCACCACTTCGCAGGCCGTGCGGCAGCTGCGCTCCCGGCACCGGCTCATTCTCACGGGTACGCCGGTGGAGAACAGCACGATGGACTTGTGGTCGCAGATGTCGTTTATTAACCCTGGCCTGCTGGGCACGCAGGCATTTTTCCGCAAGGAATTCCTCAAGCCCATCGAGCAGAACCGGGACGAGAGCCGTACCCGTCGTCTGCACGCCCTCATCAAGCCGTTCATCTTGCGCCGCCACAAAGAGCAAGTTGCCAAGGAGCTACCTGCCAAAACCGAGCAGCTCAGCTACTGCGACATGACCGTAGAGCAGGCCCAGGCCTACGAGGAAACCAAGAGCTTTTATCGCAACAAAATTCTGCGCAACCTCGACGAGCACGGTCCCGCCAGCACGCAGTTTCTGCTGTTGCAGGGCCTCACACGCCTGCGCCAGATGGCCAACCATCCCCGCCTGGCCGATGCCGCCTACACCCACGAGTCGGGTAAGTTGCGTGAGGTGCTGCGCATGGTGCGCAACGTTGTGGCTGAGGGCCACAAGGTATTGGTATTTAGCCAATTTGTGCAGCACCTGGCCTTGGTGCGCGCTGCACTCGACGAGCGCCAATTGCCCTACGCCTACCTCGACGGCAACACCCGCGACCGGGCCGCCGAAGTGGACCGTTTCCAGAACGACGAGGCCCTGCAAATCTTCCTCATCAGCCTGAAAGCCGGTGGTGTGGGCCTCAACCTCACGGCCGCCGACTATGTGTTCATTCTCGACCCTTGGTGGAACCCGGCTGTGGAAGCCCAAGCCGTGGACCGCGCCCACCGCATCGGGCAGCAGCGCCCGGTATTCGTGTACAAGTTCATTACCCAGCACACGGTGGAGGAGAAAATCCTGGCCCTGCAGCAGCGCAAGCTCAACCTGGTCGGCGGCCTCATCAGCACCGACGAAACCGTGGTGAAACACCTGACGCGGGAGGACATCGAGGAGTTGCTGGGGTGAAAGAGGACAAACTGCGTTCCTAAGGGCCCCTAGCCGCAAAATTTCTGCCGTTGCGCGAATAAACTGCTATTGGGTTGTTGGTAGGTGTCTTGCGGTTGCGGGGCCCTTGGGGGCGTGTCTGGTCTCTTTCCCTTTAGCCTTTATGCTCTCCGAACCCACGTATCTGGCCGCCCGCATGGTGGCCCCCGCCCTTGAAAATCATTTCGTCCAGCACTTAGCGGCGGCCCGCCGGGTGGGAGCAGAACTGGCCCCGGTGCCGTCAGCAGCGCTGATGGAAGCCGTGATTGACGTTGCCTTCTGGGCTAGCCTGCGCCGCGAAGAAGGCCGGCCACCACGCATATCGCTGGTGCTGCTGCCGCCCAACGAAGCCGCTGGGCCTCTGGTGTTTGGGCATCGGCCGCGCCTCACGCCGCAAGCCCTCATCAAGCTGGCTCCGGCTGTGGAATACCCCGGCGTACACCTGGGCGTGTGGCACGACGCCGACGGGCTCTATTTGTGGGGCGCGGCCACGCGCATTCCGCCGGTGTGCTTCGTGCTGGAAGTGGTGGAGCCCGGCCTGCTGGTGGTCAAGCACCGCCGCGCTGACGGCTTCGGCAAATTCGTGAACGTGGCCGTGCTACGGGGTGACCAGATCCGCGTAGTGGACGAGGAAAATGCCGGCCTGGCCGACTGCCCTGCGCTGCTCGCCTCGCTGCCTGGCATCCCGGCCCCCGCGGAGGTTGACGCGCCCCTCGACGTACTCGTGGAGCTATCTTCCGCCATGCGGGCCCACGGCCGCGGCGGCTTGGTGCTGGTGGTACCACACGGCTCGATGCAATGGCAAAAATCCATTGTGCAGCCCCTGAGCTACCCAGTGGTCCCGGCCTACGCCGGCATTGCTGCTGCGTTGAGCCGGCCCGCGCCCGAGGGGCTGGAAGCAGCGCTGCGGGCCATCGAAATCGTGGGCGGCTTCACGGCCGTTGACGGGGCCACCGTCATCACGCAGAACTACGAGTTGCTGGCCTTTGGGGCCAAGGTGACGCGAGCGGTAGGCAGCACGCCCGTGGAAGAGTTAGTGGTAACCGAACCTGTAGTAGGCAGCACTGCCATGCGCACGCATCCGGCCCAAAACGGCGGCACGCGCCACTTGGCTGCCGCTCAGTTTGTGTACGACCAGCGCAATGCCCTGGCCTTGGTGGCCTCGCAGGACGGCAATTTCACGGTATTCGCGTGGTCAGAAAATCTGAATTTAGTCCATGCCCACCGCATCGACGTGCTGTTGCTCTGAGAAGGCTTTTTGGCGCGGGGCTCGGCCCCGTGCCAATGGGGAGGTGCCAGCTGTTAAGAGAGGACTGGTAAAGATCTCTTTAGAATGGGTACCCGATAGCCAAATTCAGGCGGCCCGCGCGGTTGATGTTGCCGGCGTTGTTAGTGAGGGTGCCGTAGCCAGCGCGCAACGGGAAGGCGTAATCAAAGCGGATGACGAAAAACTGCACGTCGACGCGCAAGCCAGCGCCGGCCCCCACGGCCAGCTGGTTAAGGAAAGTGCTGGGGCTGAACTTGCCGCCGGGGCGGGTAGGGTCGTCATTGACGAGCCAGATGTTGCCCGCGTCTACGAACAGGGCCCCCTTCACGTAGGAAAACAAATCCTGGCGGTATTCGAGGTTGCCTTCGAGGCGGATGTCGCCCACCTGGTCGTAGAAGCTGTTGGCGGCGGCGGCGCCGGTGGGGCGGTAGGTGCCGGGGCCCAACTGCCGCGCCGCAAACGCCCGGATGGAGTTGGGGCCCCCAATGCCGTACTGCTTCAAGTAAGGCAGCACCTCGGAGTTGCCGTAGGGGCGGCCGATGCCGGCCAGTAGGCGGCCCACAACGCGGTTACCTTTCGTGGGGTCGGCCGAGATGCGGTAGTATTCGCGCAGCTCCAAATCGAACTTAGCGTATTGGCTAAACACTTGGTTGGCAAGGGTGTATTTGCCTTCATCGTTTTTCGTGCCGATGCCCTTGGAGACCAGCGCGGCTAAGTTGCCGCTTAGCTCCACGCCGCCCTGGAAATAGGTTTGCCGGCGGCGCTGCTCCAGCACCTGCTGGTTGAAGGTGTAGCGATAGCCGCTGCCGAGGATGAACTGCTCGCGGAAAGAATTGCGCAGAAAGGGCCGCTGGGCCAGCAGCTGGTTGAAGGCTTCGCTTGTATTTGAGAGCCGCACGTAGGAGATGTCGATGGGCGTGACCTGCTGCTCGTTGGTAATCTTGGTTTTGAAGGTGTAGCCGTAGTTGAAGTTGAACAACTGCTCGGCGAAGAAACCGGCTCGCGCCACGTACTTGGCGTCTGCCCCGAAGGTGGTACGGGGCTGAAAATCGGAATTAACCAGACGCGGGTTGAAGAACGGCAGGTCGGGCACAATCAGGCGCGGCACCAAAAGCTGCGCGTTCACGCTCAGTTCGTAGCTGGTGAGACCCAAGGCTCCTTCGCCCCCGGCACGGGACTGCGTTTCGGTGGAGGCCACGGCGTCGATAATCAGCTGCTCGGCTCCGTGAAAAGCTGAACGGTCGCGGTACGTCACCTTCAGGCCTGGCCCGGCGAAGCCATTGCTCTTGCTCACCAGCCCCAACTCGGCACGGAGACTTTTTCTCTTGAGCTGGGTCATCAGCACGTCGGCGTCGAGGCGCCCCAGGGCAAGGGAGGGACCCAACGCCGGGAAGGGCGGAGTGGTGGTCAGCGTCGAATCAGGGTGCTGGCTGGCTGGCAAGTTGGCGCGGTAGCGAGCGGTAGGGCCCGCCGAGTCGCTGGAGGCCACGGGCCGAAACCGAATCTCTACGAACTTGAAAGTGCCCAGGCTCATGAGGCGGCTCAGGGTTTGGTCGCGACGCTTGCGCCGGTACAGGCTGTCGGGGAACAGGAACGTGGCCCGGGTGATGGCGCCCGCCCGGAATATCTTTTCGTCGGGGAAGTACCGGAACCCGTCGGCCATGATGGGCATGCGGTTGGTGGTGTCAGTCAGCACGTAGTTGGTGTTCAGACTCACTTGGCGCAGGCGGAAGGGCTGCCGCGCACGGGGCGGGGTACTGCTTTTCACCGCTACGTACACATTCACCTGTTTGTGGAAAGTGCTGTCGACCTGAAAAAGCAGGGCATCGGGCGAAAAATAGTAATAGCCTGCGTTCTTCAGGGCCTCGTCGATGCGCACCCGCTCGGTGGTAAGTACGTTGAGGTTATAGTCGTCGCCCACCTTGAGCAAGGACTGCGGCTGGGTAGCCCGGATGGCCGCGTTGAGCAGCGTATCGCCGGGTGGAAACGTGACGCTGCGGATGGTATATGCCCGCTGCACAGTCGCGGTATAGTTTACCTGGGCGGTCTTGTTGTTCTCCTTCAACTCGTGCTCCACCTTGCCGGCAAAAAAGCCGTGGTTATAGAGGCGGTTGAGCATCAGGTTTTCGGTAGCCGTGATCTTCACTTGCGAAAGCAGTACCGGCGGTTCGCCCAGCTTGCCGGCCAGGAAATGTCCCAGCCCTTTGGTTTTGCCCACCCCCAGGTGCCAGAAAAACAGCTTGGGCCGCAGACCCAAAAACGAAAAATTGGGCTTGGGCCGCACCAATGCCTGCAGTTCGGCAATAAGCGCCGATTGGTTCTTGGGCTTCTCCGGAGCCACGATCTTCACCGTCGAGCCGGTGTAGAGCTTTTCCTTGGCCGGTACGTATTTCAGCCCCGAGCAGGCCGACAGCAGGAGAGCGGCACTGCCGGCGAGCAGCGCCAGGGCGCAGTGTGGGCAGGGAATTGATTTCAACAACACGACTTTTCTGAAAATGTAAACCGGCATACCCGCGTCCTGCGCGCGGCAGCCTGGGCCGGCGGGGGCCGCAGGCAGGGGGTCGGCGGCTGCTTCATTTCACTTGGGTATTTCCGGCTTGGGGCCCCGGGATGATGGTTTTCACCGAGTCGCGATCCACTTTCTTGTCGATTTTTTCCTGCCGGCGGCTCTCTTTGCGCTGTTGCTTCACGTCGGCGCTTACTTTTTGGAACAGCTCGGCCACATCGGTGTAGTCGCGCTGGAACACCAAGGCCGCACCTGTGCGAATGATGGGCCCGTCGATGTCCTCGTAGCCGTTTTGCCGGTAGGCGCGCAGGCGGAGACGGCCGTCGCGCAGCAAGGTGTATTCCAGGCTCACGTCGCCGGCGAGGTTGCTCACGCTGCTCGTGCCCTGGCTGGCCTGAGTGCCGGTGCCGCCCGAGAGCGGAATGTCGGTGCCGACGCGTACGGTGAGGCGGTTGTTGAGCAGCTGGCGGCGCACGGCCACGTTGAGGTCGGTGCGGCTGCCCTGGCTGCCGTTGTCGGCGTAGGTAGCTTGGTTGGTCACGCCCAGGTCAACGCCCATGCCCGATAGATACTTGCCGGTCAAGTTGTTGAGCTGGTCGGTAAGCACGGCGCTGGCCGAGCCGCGTAGCTGCGAAGCCACGAAGCCCTCGCCGCTGCTGGTCTGAAAAGGATTTTGGGCCACGAACCGGCCCAAAATCAGCAGCGAAAACACCTGTTTGCTTAATTCGGAGGACTCGTTGGGCTGGCGCAGGGCGGCCAAGCGGGCCTCCACTTGGCCACCCAGGGCCCCTTGCCGGTCTTCGGGCAGCGTGATGTTGAAGCCGATAGTGGGCTTGATCAATTGATCCGTCACGTTGAGGAGTACGCTGAAGGGCAAGGTATTACGGGCAATGCTTTGTGTGGCAGCATCGTCCGCGCCCTGGCCGGTGAGCAGCTCGGCCGGGGCTGCCTTCACCTTATAAACGGCCGTGATATTGAGGTCCGCGTTGTACGGGTCGCCGTTCCACAATATGGTCGAGCCCCGGCGGATGAGAAAGTCGCGGGAAGCCAAATCGTAGAGCGAGAGGTGGTAGCGGCCCTGGGCCACGGTTAGGCGGCCGCTCAAAGAAATGGTGCCCGCCGGGTCAATCTGGGCGTTGAGGATGCCGTCGGCCCGCACGTAGAGGTTGTCGCCGCTCACCGGATCGATAACGATGGTGAACGGGGTGCGCTTGGTGACGGTGACGATGGCCCGGACGCTGTAGCCCACGGCCCCGGTTTGCACGGTGTCCACGCTCACTTTTCGGGTCAGCGACGAGTCAAGACGGGCCCGTTTGTCCACGAATTGCACAATGCCTGCGCGCGCCACGTTGGCCGGCTCGTCGCTCGGCGATTCCACCGTGAGATTAGAGCCGTTGGCCACGGTCACCTTCGTGTCGATAGCAATGAGCGTCAGGGGCCCGGTGATGCGCGTGTCCGAGTCGAGTACCAATTTGCCGTAAAACAGTTGGTTGTCTTTTCGAGTGCTTTTCACGGCCACGAAATTGCTGCTCACGGCCCGCAGATCGAACACGTAGTCAACGAAGTTTTTGGTGCGCAGGTAGCCGTTGGCCACCGCCTTGTTGGAGGCCGAGTCGAGCACCGTGAAGTCCTCAAACCGAATGCCCTGTTTGTCAAAGCCCAACGTTTGGCCGGGCAGGCGGTAAGGGGCCCCCAGCTGCGGCACCACGAAGCTGGCGTCGTCGGTAGTCACCAGTCGGCCGCGCACCCGCGGAGCGCCGGGCGTGCCCGCTACCGTAAGCTGCCCGGTGAGGGCCCCCGTGGCGCGCCGCACCTGCCCGGCCGAAAATGGCTCCACGAGCTTGAGGTTGAGGCGCTGGGCATTGAGGGTGAAGTTGAGGGGGCTGGGGCTGTTGGCAGCGGTGAGGTAGTAGCCGCTCAGGCGCACGTCGTCGGGGGCCCCACCGGGTGCGGGCACGCCGCCAGTCAGGCGGGCGTCCACGTCGTAGCGGTCAGTGCTGGGGTTAGTGGCGCGCAGCGTCAAGTCGCCCAGCGGCGCTTTTTGCAACACGAGGCCCTTGACGTTGGCATCGGCCACGAAGGCCAGGTGCGGCGTACCCAGCCCGCGTAGCTCGGCCGTGCCGTTCAGGACGCCGGCCACCAGCGAATCCTGCTGCTGTACGATGCGGGCCAGCTCCGCGAGGTCAAAATCGGTGAACGTCACGCCCAGGGGCGAGGCTGGCTGCTGCGGGTTCTGGCTCTGCATGGCCAGCCGGCTGCGGCCGTTGGTGAGGTTGAGCTTGTCGGCCACCACCGCGCCACTCGGGTAGTAGCGTACGAAATTGCCCGCGCCCGCCGTCCAGTTCTGGTAGTTAAGAACTTGCTCGGGGGCCGCTTCAAACTGATACACGACAGCACTAGGGGCCTGCCCTTGGTGCGCCGGGGCCTCAAAGGTTTGCAAGGTACCGGCCAGGGCCAGCCGCTCGCGGTTGGCCGAATCGCCGAGGATGGAGACGCGGGCCTGAAGCTTGTTGTCGGCAATGCTGCCCACCACGGCCGGCCGGCGCAGGCGGATGGTTGTGTCCTGGGCAGCGCGGGCCAGGCGCAAGGCGTAGTCCAGCTTCTGGGCATTGGAGCCCACGGTTAGGTTCAACGAATCAACCCGGTAGTGCTGGTAGCGGATGATGGGAATGCTCATGTTGGCCGTGAGGCGAGCCGCCTGACGGTTGTAGTCGCCGGCCAGCGTGAAGGGCGAAATCTCCTTCAGGCCCGGCACCAATTTAGCGGCCAGCTTGGGGTCTTTCAGCGCGAGCGAATACGTGAAATGGCGGTCGGCGCGGCTTGCCACGTAGCGCACACCGGGCAGCTTAAGGTAGCGGGCCAGGTGCTGCAGCAGCTCGGGGGCCAAGTCACCCAGGTGCACGTTGCCGTCGAGTTGCGCCGCCACCAAATCCGAATCAAAGTCTAGCGCCGTGCGCGCCGCCGTTTGCACAATACGGCCCCGCAGGGTGCGGAATGTAAACGGCTGGTTATCACGCACCAGCACCACATTATTCCCGCCAAATGTGCCCTGAATCGTGTTCAAGCTGTTGCCGCTCAGGTCGGCGGTCAGGTTGCCTTGAATGCGCAAGTCGCCGTTGTATAGCTTCAACGCCTTTAGGTTCAGGCTCTTCAGGTTTGTGTTAAAGGCATAAGTCGGGTTGTTGGCGTCGCGCAGGTTCACGGTGCCGTTCAGGTCGAAGGCCAGGTTGGGATCCTGCCGGCTCGTGGCCTTTATGACGTACTTGTTGCGGTCCAAATCAACCGTCGTGGCGATGCCGCGGTAGTCGTAGCCGTTGTAGCGGGCACTTTGTACGGTGGCGTTCACCCGGCCCACGAGCGAGGCGGGGTCCTGCAAATTGCCGGTGGCGTTCACGCGCCCGGTGGCCGTGACGCGCCCGAACTGCGGGTTTTTCAGCAGCCGTCCAAAGTCAAATCTGCTCACCGCGAACGTGCCCAGCAGCGGCTGACGGCCCCGGGCCTGCGCCGCCCCCAGGTTGCCGCTGAACGCCACGTTGCCGTAGGTGGTGTTCAGCCTGAGCGCGGTGGCGAATTGCAAGGTGGTCGGCCGGCCCCGCAATGTGCCGCTCAGGGCCAGCGTGGGCGGCAGGCTGATATTGGCGGGAATCGTGCCCTTCGGCACCAGGCTTTCGATATCGGCCCGCGTGGTGCTGAACTGCTGAATATCGAGGTCGGTATAGAGGCGGCCGTCCACGTTGGGCAGGCCCTGGATGCGCGCCTGCCGCGCCTTAAGCACGGTGCCGCGCAGGGCCACGGCGTCGAGGTTGCGCACCGTAAAATCGTCCACCCGCCCCTTCACTAGCCCGCTGATGAGCAGCGACTGGGTGGGCCCCGTGGTGAAGGGCGGCACCGTGGCCAGGCTCGGGGCCAGGTACAGGATGTCGCGGAAACCCAGTCGCACGTTGCGCAAATCGCCCTCAAAGCGCATTTTAGCCAGTTGCTTGGGGTTGCTTAGCCCGCTCAGGCTTTGGTAGCCAATGGCCAGCGTGCGCCGGATGCGGGTGTAGGGCGTCACCAAATCGAGGCTGTCGAGGCGGATTTGTACCGAGTCGTACACCACGTTGGCCCGCCACGAATCGATGCGAAAGCCGCTCTGCTCTTTACCCGCTAGGTTGTCTACCTTGGCCGTGGTACGGTTTTCCGAAAACGCAAAATCCCGCTTGTTCAGCACGAGGCCGGTGAAGTGCTGGTGGTTGTAGTCCAGGGCCGGCAGGCGGGTTCTCTGCTTGGGCTGGTTGAAGTTGTCGAAGGCCACGTCCACCCCGCTGATATCGGACTGGGCCAGCGTTACGTGCCAGCGCAGCGGCGCGCTGCCGGGGCCCTGGGCTTGGCTGGTTTTATTGGCCGCTTCGTCGATTTTGCGCACCGCCTCAGCGGGGTTCACCACGCGTTGTTCCACAGGCACTTGCGCGTTCTGGGCGTAGGCGAAGCGGGTGTTTTTCAGCGTTAGCTTGGTCAGGTCGACGCGCTCTTTTTGCAGGTCGATGTTCTTGGCCGTCACGTCGGCCAGTCCGATGTGGGTGTCGATGAACTGCGCCGAGGGCCCGTTTTTATATACGAAAGTCACGCTGTCGAGCATGGCGTGATTCAGCCTAAATTGTAGCGTGAGGGGCTTGGTAGGAGCGGGGTTGTCCACCTCCGGGGCTGTCTTGGTCTGGTTGACAAAGATGGACGCCCGCCGCAGCGAGGCCTCGTCAACCTTATAGATGGACTTGTCCACGTTCACCTCGTCCATGTTCACGGCCACTTCGCCCAGCCGTGCCCGGACGTCCGAGCCCGTAATCTGGTCGTTCTGGGTGAAGTAAATGTGGGTGAGGCGCGCCTTGCCGATGTTGTACTTCAGGCTCGACGCCGTGGTATCCACTGGGGCTGTCGGGTTGGTGAAGGCTTTAATAATGAAGTCGTAGTTATTCACCGAGTCGGGCTCGGCGCGCGTGAGGCGCACGCGGCCGTCGTTCAGTTCGATGGCGCTGATGCTGATTTGCTTCTTAACCAGCGCAAAAATGTCGATGCTCACGCCCAGGTGGCCCACCGCGAGCAGCGTGTCATTCTTCTGGTCGGCGAGGTACACGTCGTCCAGGTTGATGGCGTGGCGGAAATCGGTACGAAATTTTCCGATGCGCACCGTCGTGTGCAGCTTATCGCGCAGGTAGCCTTCGGCCCGCCGGGCCACAAAATCTTGAGTGGCCGGGAGTTGCAGGGCCACAACCGCTACGATGAGCAGCAGCAGCACAAAGCTAATTAGCCCTAGCAGGGCATACACGGCACGGCGTAGGTAGGTAGAAGCGGGGCTGATGGCGCGGGCATGAAAGGTTTGAGGTTCTCCAAACGCAAATTTATGGATCGGGGTTGGACCGCGGGGCTCCTCATGCACCCTGCGAACGGATCGGGAAATCACGCTTTTACCCGCCCAGAGGGATTATCTTTCGGCGCTATTTCCCTGTTTTCGCCATGAAGATTCACTTCTCTATTCCATTCCGCACGGCTTGGGGCCAGTGCTTGGCCGTGTGCGGGGCCGGCCCCGCTCTGGGCAACTGGCAAGCGCCCGCCGCCCTTGCCTTGGTCTACGACGAAGCCGCCGGCCGTTGGTCGGGCGAGCTGACGGCCCCCGCGGCCGCTGGCCAGCTGTCGTATAAGTATGTGCTGCTCGAAGGTAACGCCGCCACTTGGGAGGCCGGTTCCGACCGTACCCAGGCCTACGACGCTACCCGGGCCCCCCGCCTGCACCTGTTCGACTACTGGCGCGCTTCTGCCCGCCCCGAAAACGAGCTGCTGACGGCCGCCTTCACCAAAGCGTTGTTTCGCCGCCCGGCCGCCACGGCCAAAAACCTTCAGGGCCCCCAAGCCGCCGCGCCCGCCGCCGGCGAAACTGGGTTTCGGCTGCGGGCCCCGCGCGTGGCCCCGCACCTGGGCCTGTGCGTGCTGGGGTCCGATCCCGCCCTGGGGGCCTGGGACAACCGCCGCGCCCTGGTGCTCTCGGACGAAGACTACCCGGCCTGGACGGGCCACGTGGCGCTGCAAAACCCGGGCGAGGATTGCCACTACAAATACGCCGTGTGGGACGCCGCCGCTGGCCACGCCCTCGACATGGAGGGCGGCGAAAACCGCGTGGTACCCGCCACGGCCGACCCGAAAACCGCCCGCGTTTTCAGCGACGAAGATTACCGGCACCCCACCGCCTGGCGCGGGGCCGGCGTGGCCTTGCCCGTGTTTGCCCTGCGCAGCGAAAGCGGCCTGGGTGTGGGCGAGTTCACGGACTTGAAGCTGCTCACCGACTGGGCCGTGCAAACCGGCTTGCAGCTGGTGCAGGTACTGCCCATCAACGACACGGTGGCCACCCACACTTGGGTCGACTCGTACCCCTACGCGGCTATTTCAGTGTACGCGCTGCACCCGCAGTTTCTTCACCTCGAAGGCGTTGCGAACCTAAAAGACAAGAAAGCCGCCGCTGAGCTGGCCCGGCTGCGCGCTGAATTCAACGCGAAGGGTTTCGTGGATTACGAGCCGGTGATGGTGGCGAAATGGAAGTTCTTACGGCTTTTGTATAAGCAGGAAAAGAAAGCCTTCCTGGCCGACGCAGGATACCGGCAGTTCCTAAGCGAGCAGGGCAGCTGGCTCACGCCCTACGCCGCCTTTTCGGCCCTGCGCGACCGGTTCGGAACGGCCGATTTTGAGCAGTGGCCGGCGGCGTTCCGCGCCCCGCACAACCTGGGGGCCCTCACCGCTGAAACCGCCGCCGACTACGACGAGTTCGGCCTGTTTTTCTTCACTCAGTTCCACCTCGACAAGCAGCTGCGCGAAGCCGTGGCCTACGCCCGCACCAAGGGCGTGGTGCTCAAGGGCGACCTGCCCATCGGCATCTACCGCCACTCGGTGGAGGCCTGGACGCAGCCCGAGCTGTTCCACATGGACCAGCAGGCGGGGGCCCCACCCGACGATTTTTCCACCACCGGCCAGAACTGGCGCTTCCCCACCTACAACTGGGAACGCATGGCCCAAGATGACTACGCGTGGTGGAAGCAGCGCCTCGGCCACCTCAGCCGCTACTTCGACGCGCTGCGCATCGACCACATCCTGGGGTTTTTCCGCATCTGGGAGATGCCCGAGCACTCGGTGGAGGGCCTGCTGGGGCACTTCTCGCCGGCCCTGCCCCTGCACCGCCACGAAATCGAGCAGCGCCTCGGCTGGTTCGATTACGGCCGCCTCTGCGAGCCGTACATCCGCTGGCACATGCTGGAGGCCATTTTCGGTAAAGAGGCGCAAAGCGTGTTCGA